>DATNRD010000289.1:0-4624 GCA_036703665.1 Candidatus Obscuribacterales bacterium | reverse complement strand
CGGTGCGCGCTACAGCTGTCGATCTCTGTTTTGACAACACCAAAAACGGCTCGGCCTGTAAAGCATAAAGCCGGCCAGGAGAAGGTGGTTATGGTGACGATTTTCATCGGGATCGTACTGGCGGCATTCGTCGCTACGGTGGGCATGGTGATCAGCCTCGTTTGCATGGCTGCCGTCGACGACCGTGGACCCAGGGTTGCCAGGTTGGTCGGGATCGGTGCGGCGCTGCTGACGGCGCTGGCGTTCGCTGCCGTTGGCTGGTTGGCCGGCTACGTGATCGAAGGCGTTAGCGCCGGCTTGATCGCCGGGACCGCTGGTGTCGTGAGCGCGCTCGTCTTCGCCAAGCGGCTTGACCCCGACGTGGATCTCGTGCTGTACCCGGCGCACATGGCCAGGGCGGTAAGGGCTTTCGGTCTGCGCTACTTCGACAATCTGGATCGCGGCGGCAAAGGCGTGCTCACGCGCCAGGACCTGGCCCACGCTGAGTGCTCGTTCGTCTGCGACCTGAGCGAGCGCGAGATTCTCCGGCACATGCGCAACAACATCAGCCGTATCGGGCACTGGGTCGATGCCTACGAAACTGAGACCAGCGTGGCTGAGATCGCCTCGGAATCCGGCAAAGGGGCTTCTCGAAAAATCCGCATCGTGCACAGCGTCTTCGTCATCAGCCGCCACGACCTGGAGTCCTACCCGCGGCGGGCCAGGCGTCACCGGCGCCAGGGCACGGAGCGCTTGCGTCCGACCGGATGACCTCCGCCAGATCGAGAACCAGGCGTTCCGGAAGTTGCGCGAGTCCGGGCTCGGTGCTGTCCTGGAGGATCATCTGCGCTAGCGGCCCACGGAGCGCAGGTGCTTCAGAGCTGGTGGGGACCGCCTGGTCTCGACTGCTGGTCGAGGGGCACGGTCCCCACCAGCTCCGCGCATCGCCCTTTTTGCCTGGTGCGCGGGCTACTAGAGCATATGGTTGCTAGATCGGGCCTGAGGTACATGTTCAGTGACAGCCGTTAGACATCCGCGATCAGCACAGCCAATGCGCTTCGCGCATCGTGCCTACTTAGCGCGCTAGTGCGCGCGGGGCGGGCGGGACACCCGCTCAGGGGATTCGCCTACGCACTTCACTGAACATGTACGACCTGAGTTCAGTGTGTTAGCATTCCCCGCCTGTCATTCCGAGGAGCCCCCGCGGGGGCGACGAAGAATCTCTCCCAGCAGCCCCTGTAGGTCAGAGATTCTTCGCCTCGCCGTGCTCGGTTCAGTATGACCTTGCGGAGACGTCCTTGAGTGAATCCTTACCGGGACTCGGACCATTAGATTAGACACCTGGGAGCGTCGGCTTCCAGCCGGCAGGAGCCGGCGCTCCCAGGAGCAGCGGTTGTTTCTATCTGAGCGCCGTTGGGGAGCCACCTTGCATGCAGCTGTGGCATCCCGGCTTGTGTTCTTGATTTCTTTTAGTAGAGCCCGCCGCCAACTCTTGTGCTAGTAGTCATACGTGGGGATTCCGTCGCCGTTCAAGTTGAACGTGATACGCTTGGGCATCACGAATGGCTGCCCGACCACGTTCTCGTAGGCTCTCGCAATCGTGTCCGTGGCCACCTGCTGCTCTTGTCGAGCTTCTGGAGGACGCTGTTCCCGATTATTCCGCTTGGTGTTCTTGTGCTGCCGTATGAGCTGGTGCCGGTCTTTCGCAGCGCGAAGAGCGCCACGGAGCGAATATTACCCGTGGCTGAACAACGAGCGCTTGCGGAGTTCATTCGAGAAGGCTACCTGGAGCGCTACATACGCCGCGCTCAGCGCGTTTACGCCAGGCGGCGGCAGGCTTTGATTTACGCACTCACCGTGCACTTTAAGGACAGGATCACGATCGCGAAACGTTCAGCCGGAATGCATGTTCTGGTGCGACTCGATGTCGGCCTGCCTGAAGAGCAAATAATCAAATGTGGCAGGGAAGCAGGGGTGCCAGTGGTAAGCACGAGACCATATTACCAGGGCGCTCATCAGCCAGGGAATTCCTTGTTGCATTTGCTCCGCTGCTGCCGGAGTCGATCTACGGCTGCGTTAACAACTTTGCCACCGCACTGGCCCCGGCGGGGAAGTGCGATTTTTCTGTCCACGTGTAAAATGCTGACGCGCGCCACGTAGGCTGAACCAGTGCCTGTTCTGACAAAGGCGTGTGTCTAGCGCCGCTGTCTGCTGTTTGGGCGGCACTCCGGGGGGCCACTGATTTCTCCTGACTCACGTTAAACCGGCACGGCACCGACTTGAATTGGGTCAAGCTCCACGCTCTTGCCATTTGACCGGAGGACTGGTCCGGGATGATGGCCTTGGAGGCCGTCCCCGTAATTCCTTGAGAAAACCAGCGAAGTTCCACTGACCTTCGGTATCGGGCTACACGATTTCCTGGTAGAGGTGTTTTGCCGGGCTCTTTCTTTAATGTACGAGCCGCGCTCCAGGTGGTATATAGCCAATTGGAGATTGGCAAGCCGCGTCGTAGGCTTGAAGGGGTTTCGGAAGTCGGTACGGGCAGCCGCAAAATTGGCTAGTGATAGTGAGCTCACTCGCGGGGGGGCCTGAGCAGTCCCCAGGCAAAATGGGACACCCGGAGGAGTCCATTGCTTACACGCGGAGGTGACTACCATGCCTGGTGATGATTTTGAAGAGTCTTACAAGCCAAGAGAATCAGCTGAACAGAGCGAGTCAAGTCTGAGCACGGCCGTTCAAGACCTGGAACGTGAGAGCGATCCGGCCGCGTTACGCCTGGAAAACCAGGAGAATACCTCGCGACTTGTTAATGACGGGGTTTTACCCCAACTCGACTTTGTAGAGGCTTCAAGCAGCCCGGCCAGGGCCGAAACGAAGACGGAATACTCAAACGGGGTCAGGACAACAAGAACCGAGGGCGAGACGGTTATCAGTGAAAACGGCAATGTAATTACGATTGAGCCCAGCATCATGATCGACGTCGGCGATGTTCAGCCTCAACCATGTCGGCAAGAGCTTGATAAGGACGGCAATCCGACTGGCACCATCCTTGATGGAGATGGCAAACCTGTCGCTAGAAGCAACGATGATGGCAGCGTCTCCGTTTTTGAAAGGGATGCAGACGGAAGGGTCCAGACGACGACCGAGTTTCCCAACGGCGTCAAAATCACTACCGGTGAGCCGAGGACCGAGACCCGCGACGGCAGGACGATAACTATTGAAAGCAACATGGTGGTCGTGCCTGAAGGCGGTGGCTGGCAACAAAGAGACGATGGGACTCTCGTGAACAGAAGCGGTGACACCATTCGTACCAACGACGACGGCAGTGTGACGATGACCACCAGGGATGAAGTTATCACCCAGCGCGCCGATGGAACGATCACCCGCAGCCCCAAAACCGCAGGGACAACGCGCGGACAGTAGTAACCGTTTTACTTTCACCCCGTCAAGGTTCCATGGGATTCTAAAACCGGCATGAGGAGGCCGCCGAGAGGGCGGCTCTCGCCAGCCCATTTGGTTCAAGACCGTGGAGTGGGGCGGCTCTCAAAGGGCCGGCGTCAGACAGACGCCTGCTTGCCAGGCCATCGGGTAAGAGCCACGGGGGTTTACGCCCTTGCATCTGGCAAAGTGGTAAATCCCGGTCGTGATGGGGGATTCCGCCTGGCACTTCGTATAATTCCCATTAAAACTTGTGATAAAGCGAAGGGGCTGATCCTTGGTCTTGGCAACACCGTCGGTACATGTGACCCTTCAGCCCCACGTCTGTTTCGCAGTCCTGGCTGGCGCTTGTCTTGCCGCAAAAGCGCCGCCAACAGTGTGGCAAGCGTCCAAAACCCGACCGGGCAGGGGCGGCACAGTCGCGATGGCGGGGTTTGACGCTCCCGATGGGAAAATACGGCGGATTCAGGCTTGTGGTAAGCCGACCCCGGAGGGGAATACAGTTATCCAGTAAGGCTGCTTATGGCGTTGAAAATCCGACGAAATCTCAGGGGTGGAGATGACGGCTCGCAGACCGGGCGAGCTGCGCAAACTTACGTCGTTCGCGAAACCGATCCGATGGTCGGTACTGTTCTCGACGGTCGTTACAACATACTGGCGCGGCTTGGAGAGGGCGGCATGAGCACCGTGTACAAGGCTCAGCACCGGGTGACGGGACGGGTGGCTGCGCTCAAGATCCTGCGGCGCGGGCTGAGCATGGATTCGGCGTCTACCAAGCGATTCGAGAGAGAGGCCAAGGCAATAAGCTCGCTCAGTCACCCGAATCTCATTACAGTTCACGATTTCGGGACCACACCGGGCGGGCAGCCGTATCAGGTGATCGAGTACCTCGAGGGCAGATCGCTTGCTGACATCATCGGCGAGGGGCCGCTGGCTCCGGAACGGGCGGTGGCAATCTTTCGCCAGATCTGCGACGCCATGCAGCATGCGCACAGCAAAGGCATTATTCACCGGGACTTGAAGCCAGAGAACATCATGCTGATTACGCACGACGGGCGCCCCGACTTCGTCAAAGTGGTTGACTTCGGCATAGTGAAGCTGACGGAAGAGTCTCAGATTGCGTCGCAGCGCCTGACCGCAACAGGAGAGGTGTGGGGCAGCCCGCTCTATGCGAGCCCGGAACAGTGCATGGGCAAGGAGCTCGACC
>DATNRD010000288.1:0-10340 GCA_036703665.1 Candidatus Obscuribacterales bacterium | reverse complement strand
AAGTTGAGCGCAAGCAAGCAGCTCATTTTCCGCGTTCTTCTAGCCCTCTCCGGCCTGGTCCCGAGCCGCAACATCAGGCGCCTGCTTTTCCCGGCAATTCACAGGAAGCTGGGCGGGCGGCTAAGAGGTTTCGTCTCCGGTGGTGCGCCGCTGGATATCGAGGTTGCCCGCTTCTTCGATCGCATTGGCATTCCCGTATATCAGGGATACGGCCTGACGGAAACAGGCCCGATCATCTCAGCCAACACCCCCCGACATTACCGGCTCGGCTCGGTCGGGCGCCCGCTGCCCGGAGTCGAGGTCCGGATAAGCGCTTCGAACGGCGAACCGGAGGCAGAGATCCTCACCCGCGGTCCGCACGTAATGGACGGCTACTTCGGCGATCCGGATCTTACGGGCAGGGTAATCGACGCAAGCGGTTGGCTGCACACCGGCGACCTGGGCAGGCTCGACGCGGACGGCTACCTGTACATAACTGGTCGAGTGAAGAATCTGATCGTGCTGGGTGCCGGCAAGAAAGTTCACCCGGAAGAAGTGGAGGAGGTACTTTCCCGGGCACCATCGGCCAAAGAAGTGTGCGTCGTTGGCGCCACCTGCCGCGATGGGCTGAAAGCGGGGACAGAAGAAGTTTGTGCTGTCGTGGTCCCCGCCGATGAAATAGTCGCGCCTGGAAGTAGCACAAGCGCCGAGCTCGAGCGGCGAGTGAAGGCCGAGTTCGAGCCGCTGCTGGCGGACCTGGCGCCCTATAAGCGGCCTACCAGGCTGATCGTGCGACGCGATCCCCTGCCCAGAACACCGACGCTCAAAGTCAAACGTCAGCTGGTGGCAAGCTGGGTTGAGCAACAAGGAGCGGTGCCCGCGTGAACAATGCAGTTTTGTTGCTGGTTCTCTTGAACTTCGCCTATATAGGCTTACTCCCGGTCATCTTCTTCAAGAAGGGCGGCAAGCTGAACGCCATGTGGTGGCTTACGGCAACTCCCTTCCTCCTGTGCACCGTCTTTCTCATTGCAGCGTTCGCCAGCCGGGTGCCAACCTTCGTTGGCTACGTAACCCCGCTCGGCCATACGCTAACCCTGGTGTCCACGCTTTCGAGCGCGGCATCGATTGCCCTGATTTCCTTTACACTCGGGTCGCACCGGATTCCGATCGCTCTCTGGCACCAGACGGATGACGCCCCCAGGCACATTGTCACCTGGGGGGCCTATCAGCACATTCGTCATCCTTTCTATACTTCCTTCCTTCTGGCTTTTGCAGCGGCGTTTCTCTTGAGCCCGCAGTGGGGCACGCTGGCGACCCTCATCTACGGTTTCACCGTGCTCAATGCAACGGCAGCAAGAGAGGAACGCCGCCTGAGCGATTCCGAATTCGGGGAGCAATACGGTCGCTACATGAAGCGCACCGGCCGTTTCCTTCCCAAGTGGGGGCGGCAAGAAGCATGACCGATGTATACATCGACCATTTCTCTTTTGCCCTTGGTGAGGAAACGACCTCGGTAGAGCAAGCCGGCGCGCGCGGGCGCCTCATCTCCGATCCATCGCTGCTGAAAGAGGCCGGATTCTTCAAGCACCACACGTGCAAGGCCGGCACCACCGCTTACGACCTGGCGCGGCACGCCGTACAGAACATCGCCGGTTCGCTCGAGGGAGTGGGAGCAATTGTCTACTCGACATGTTTGCCGTTAAACGGAAATGTCGGGAAGGTCAACGAATACAGCAAGACGCGGGACATCAAGCATCTAATGGATTTCCCCGCCAGCCACCTGCAATCGGATTTCGGGTTGGACAGGGCAATCGTGATCGGCATCAGCCAGCAGGCGTGCACCGGCATGCTGGGCTCGCTGCGCATCGCGCGCAATTTGCTGATTGCCGAGCCGGATCTGCAAAGCGTGTTGTGCGTAACCGCCGACCGCTTCCCTGATGATGCGCTCTACGAGCAATCCTACAACTTGATTTCCGACGGCGCCGCCGCCTGCCTGGTGTCACTGCATGGCGGCCGGTTCAAAATCGCAGCCTGCCACCAGGTAACAAATGGCGCCATGGCAATGGCGTCGGACGACGAGACCGTGGGCAGCTTTTTCAGTTACAGCCACTCGGTGATCACTCGGACACTGGAAAGGGCCGGATTGCAGATCCGCGACATCAAATGGATTGTCCCGCAAAACACTAACGCCAAAGCCTGGCGGATCCTTGCCGGTCTCCTGAAATTCGACTTCGAGAAAGTGTACTTTCCCTCGCTGAGCGAAGTAGCTCACGTCATCAGCGGCGACAACATTATCAATCTCAAGAGCCTGGCGGATGACCACAAGGTCGAACAAGGCGATTATGTCCTGCTGTTCATGGCGGGCTACGGGCTCAACTGGCAATGCGTCATCCTTCAAGCGAGTTGAATATGATGAACGATCTCGAGACTACAGCCCACAAGCTTTGCCAGGCTTCCCGGAAGGATTACGTCAATCCGTATTCCGACCTGGAGTGGCCGGACACGGTCAACATACACAACTGGTTCATGAGCCCGGAGCTTATCTCGTTGTATGGAACCGAGCACTATGACCGCCTTTCAGAGGCCGATCGCAAGAAGCTCAGCTTCTACGAAGCGATCAACTTCTTCAGCCTCAATATCCACGGCGAGAAGTCATTGATCGAGGGGCTGGCGCAACGCCTGTACAGGCGAGACGTTGGTCCCATATCTAGCTACCTGCATCATTTCCTGGACGAAGAGAACAAACACATGGTCTACTTCGGCGGGTTCTGCGCTCGTTATGCGGGCAAGGTCTATCCTGACAGGAAATTGTCGTTCCCGAGGGAATATCAATCAGGCGAGGAGGACTTTCTCTTTTTCGCCAGGGTGCTGGTCTTCGAAGAGATAGTCGATGTCTACAACGTCCAGATGTCTCTCGACGAAAGGCTCGTACCCCTGGCACGGCAAATCAACCTTATGCACCACCGCGACGAAGCGCGCCATCTCGTATTCGGACGCAAGATAGTCAAAGAGCTCTTCGAGCATTACAGCCCGCGGTGGCCGGGCGCTACACTGCAGGCCATACGCGAGTACCTGATCAACTACATCATGGGCGCGTGGAAGGAGTATTACAACCCTGATGTTTACCGGGATGCCGGGTTGGTTGATCCTTACCGTGTGCGGGAGGAGTCCTTCAACCACCCGCGGTGCCGCAGCCACCGGCAGAAGATCACCCGCGCCTGCCTCAGGTATCTGACCGAGAATGGAATTCTGGACAAGGAGCCGGCGTTATGAAAACTGAAGCGGAGATCCGCCTGGCGCTGCGGCAGTGGGTCCTGAAGAACAGCAATAAGATTTCCGCTGAGGATCTCGGCGACGACACGGCCATCATCGAGCAGAGAATCATTACGTCGCTGCAAATAATGGACCTCATCCTCTTTATCGAGACTCTGACCAACTGCCCGATCGAGGTCGACAGTCTCAAGCCGGGCACGTTTCGCAATCTCAACACCATTTACAAGGGCTTCTTCCATGGAGATGACGATGACCGCTCAGCAAAAGAGTCCTGACCTTCTCTCGCTCGATGGAGTCACCTGCCTGGACAATGGTCAGGTCGCCCTGGCCGGCCCCGCATGGCGGCTTTTCCAGCGGCTTGATTGCTTGTTTGCATCCTGGGCGCGGGAGTTTGGGGCCGACGAGCATTCCTTTCCTCCATTCCTGCCTGCTCATGAGCTTGCGAAGCTTGACTACTTTCGCTCCTTTCCTCACCTCATCACGATCCCGGTGACGCTGGCCGACAGTGATGACAATCTGCGAAGCTTCGTCGACGGAGAGCCGCTAGACGCGGACGCGTCCCTGAATCTGCCCGCCCTGTCTCCGGTCAAGGAGGTGCTTACCCCGGCAGCCTGCTACCACGTTTACGTTGCCATGCAAGGTCGCGCACTCGACTCACCAGCCTTCGTCACCACTCGCGCGGCCTGCTTCCGACGGGAGCGGGAGTACGTGCCTCTACAGCGCCAGTGGAGTTTTTCCATGCGCGAAATTGTCTGCATCGGCGCTGCCGATGAAGTCAAGGAATTCTTGAAGGCAGCTCGAGCGCGTGTTGATAGCTTCCTGTCGGAAATTCACCTGCCGATCGCCTGGCAGAACGCGACGGACCCCTTCTTCAATCCAGCGAAGAATCCCAGGTACCTCATGCAGAAGCTCGAGCCGGTAAAGACGGAGATGGTGTTCGCGGATCGGCTCGCCATAGGTTCTGTGAACTTCCATAGAAACTACTTCGGAGAAGCATTCCGGATTATCCGCAAGGGAGAAGATGCTTACTCCGGCTGCATCGCGTTCGGACTCGAAAGATGGATGTATGCCTTCGTACACCACTTCGGGACCAACGAAGCGGACTGGCCGCTTTCGGCGCCAGCAATCGATCGCATCGCAACAGGTTCTGTAGCAGCACGTCGCGTGGCCGCTGCGGATAACGCGAATGCACGCGCCTCAGCGCAAGAGGATGATGGCGATGACCGATCGTAGGGTTCTTATCACAGGCGCAGACGGTTACATTGGCTCACGGCTGGCCCGAAAGTATCTCGCCAGTACCGACCTGCCGCTTCTATTGTGGATTCGCGCAAGGGACCTCGGTGAGTTCGAGTCCAAGAAAGCTGTTTTGCAAGACCAGCTTGCAGAGGCGGGAAAACGCATAGTCTATGCCTGCGGCGATCTGTGTCAACCTGAGCCATTTGCAACCGTCGACCCTGGTTCGGTGGACAGCATCATACACGCCGCCGCCGTAACCAGATTCAACGTCGACGCACCAACTGCGCGTAAGGTGAACATCGAAGGCACGACAAAGCTCCTCAACTTCGGCCAGACCTGCAAAGGGCTGGAAACGTTTGCGCTGATTAGCACGATTTATAGTTCCGGTCTAAAAGATGGGCTCATAGCCGAGCAACAGTGCGACGGATCTGCAGGCTTTGCCAACCATTACGAGCGTTCCAAGTGGGAAGCTGAAGCCGCTGTCATCCAGCGCCAGGACAGGCTGCCGTGGAAGATTTTTCGCGTGGCTACCGTTATCGCGGACGACGACGCGGGACGAGTAGTGCAGTACAACGCCTTTCACAATACGCTCAAGTTGTTCTATTATGGCCTGCTCTCAGTCATCCCGGGCGACCCGAACACGCCGCTTTACTTCATTACCGGTGATTTCGTCACTCAGGCAATCTACGATTCAATGGACGATACCCAGGAACGCTGCATCTATCACGTCACTCACAGGCGCGCGGAATCTCCGACACTGGCAGGCCTAATCGACACGGCATTCGAGACTTTCCAGTCGGATGACGGCTTCAGGAAGCGACGTGTTCTCAGACCGTTATACTCCGACCTCGAATCGTTCAATCTGCTGGCCGATGGCATGACGGCCTTCGGCCAGGGCGTGATGGGTCAGGCGGTGTCGAGTGTGTCGCCGTTTGCACCGCAGCTGTTCGTCAACAAGGACGTCGATAATCACAATCTGCGGGCTGCCGTGGGCAGCTACAGCCCACCGGTTGCGCTGGACTTTCTGAACCGAACTTGCGCCCATCTGGTAGCCACTCGGTGGGGACGGGCATTCTGAACCGAAGGCAGCGGCGGCTATGAACTCCGAAGGTAGCACAAATGCCTGACGGTGGGAGCGAGGGAAGCAAGCATTGCTAATAGACGCAACACGATTGGAAGGCATTCTGGCAGACGAGTTGGGCGTCCGGCTCTTCGTCGTCGTCACCGAACAGGCCCTTGACCATGGCCGGCTCACCCTTGAGGAGGCGACTCGATTCAAGGAACTCAAGACGACGCCACGTCGCCGTAGCTGGCTGAAGGGGCGGGATGCTCTCAAACGGCTGCTTGTCCGGATGGGCGAACCGGATGACACAAGTACCATACGCTTTCCGAGCGACCGCGTTTCACTGAGCCACAGTGCATCATACGCCGTGGCTGTGGGCGCCGGCGCCGGCGCGTTGTCCGGAATAGGGGTGGATCTGGAGCTCGATCGCCTTCCCGATCTCCGATCGGCACGCTTCTTCCTCTCTCAGGCCGAGCAGGGTTGGCTGGAGGGGCTTCCTGAAGATTCCCGACCGGTTCAGCTCCTGAGACTCTGGACAGTGAAGGAAGCGGTCTTCAAGGCGGACCCTGAGAATCACGCACGCATGCCCTACGAGTATGCAGTGATTGAGCCGAGCGCGCGCGCAGGAAATGCTTTCCACCCTGCGCACGGAACACGAGCTATACGCTACATGTCTATCGAGATGGAACGCGGGTTTCTGACCCTGGCGGTGTTACCGGGAGGGAGGCCACCATGCTGACAGACAACGAGCTCTGGCTCCTCAGCTTCTATCGGGCTTCCGAAATAAGCGGCGCCCTGTTTTTCGGCCGGCTCGCGCGCGCCCTGCGTCCCGGTCCTATTCAAAGAGACCTCACCAAGCACTTCTCCGACGAGGCTTGCCATGCCTGGTATTGGACATCGTGCATCGAGTCTCTGGGCGCGCAGCCGCTCAAGCTGCTCAATTCATACCAGGACGCCTACCTCGAAGCCGCCGGCTTGCCGGCCAACCTCATGGAGGTGCTTGCCATAACACAAGTATTCGAGCAACGGGTCATAAGCCAGTACTCCATACACAACCAGGTGCCCGGACTGCAGCAGGAGATACGGGAGACTCTGGCGCGCATTATGGACGACGAGAAATGGCACATTCAGTGGATCCGCGATGCGCTGCACGAAATGGAGCATAAATACGGCAAGGATCTCGTGGATTCCACCGTGCGTCGCTTCAAGGAGGCCGACAAGTCAGTTTACCTGCAAACTATGCAAGAGCATGAAGAGCGCGTCCGAGACCTGATGAGCGTGAAACTGCATTAGTCCCGTGGGAGCATATCAGCCATGACCATCAATACCCAGGTCAAGGAACACATGAGCCGCGTCCTGAAGGTGCCCGTCGGTCGCCTGACGGAAGAGGCCGTGCTTACCGATCTCGTCACCGATTCTTTCGTGCTCGTTGACCTGGTGATCGAGCTGCAGGAGGAGCTGGGAGTCCTTATCATGCAGGAAGACCTGAAGGGCGTAAACACCGTCGGCGACCTGGTCCGGCTGTTCGAATCACGAGTCGGAGCTTAGAGATCCACGTACCAGGCAACCGAATCTTCATGGGCCTTCGCCCTGAGACGTGCTCGACTTGCGGTCGCTCACAGGTGTAACACCTGGCGGGGGATGCTGCTTCACCCGTCCGAGAAATTTTTTATCAGTCGTGCTCCCGGCAGAAATCATCGCTCAATCAGGTAATCCCCCGGGGGTGATACCAAATTCACTCTCAGCCGCAAAACGCCGTGCCTGACTGCCCATGCGGTTCCATGAGCTGGCGTTCATCGATAAAACAGCGCTCATTATTGTGAATTCGTCACGTCCTGCGGGCATAGAGAGATCTGGTAGAGGGTCGACAAATTTTTGTCAGCTAATGCGAGCGCGGGGGGCGACGCTTGTGTTGGTCGTGGAGTGAGGTGGTGCCCCATGTTCGACAAACGTTCCCTGTCCGCCGTCATTTTATGCCTGCAGCTGTCATTTCCGTTCCCTGCCCTGGCGGAACCAAGCTCAGCCAGCGGCACGGCGGCTACAAACCTGGATCTGAGCTCTACCAGCCGCAATGTCACTGCGGGGTCGTACACGGATTTCACTTCGGTAGACATCAAGGTGGGCGACTCCGTTCGCACCGTCACCGCCAGCGACCTATTGACGCCCGCCGAGCTGGTCGCAGTCCAGCAGGTGCTCTCCACCGGCGCGCAGTCGCTGCAGTTGGGACAGCTAGGTAACGCGGTCGGCGGCACCGTGCACCTGAACCAACACCTTGGAGCGAATCCGGCGAACCTCGTGGTACCCCGCGGCGTAACAACCATATTTGACGCGGCGCAGGTGGCATCGCTAAACCTGGCCGGCGACCTGGCCAACTCCGGGACTTTCTATGCCGTTTCATCCAGTCCTCAGGTGACAACCGCCTCAATCGCCGCCACCAACATAATAAATGGAGCCGACGCGCTGCTCAGCACGATCGTTCCGTCATCCATCCTGAATAGCATGGCGAGCGCAGTAAAGGATCTCAATCTGAGTCTGCATGCCATCGAAAACATCATCAATCACGGTACCATATCCAGTGCGGGGAACCTGACAGCAACTGCCGGACGGTCCATAATCAACTCTCTGCCAGCAGGAGCCACTGGCGCGAGTCCTGTAATGCAAGCACTGGGAGCCGTCAATCTGCAGACAAACAATCTGGTCAACTCAGGCATCATTTCATCTGCAAGCACTAACATAAATGTTATTGCTCAAAGCGTAGCCGACCTGGTGATCAATAACATAGGCGGCCGGTTGGAAGCCATCAATGGGAGCATCAACATCCGCGATAGCTTGTTCTCCGGAAAAGCCAACGCCATCCTGTCAGGTGGAGATCTTCTAGCGCGGGAGCTCAACGTGTACTCGGGCACTGGTTCTGCCTTGATAGACGTGCAGAACCTTGCGGGCCTTGTAAACATATTCGCGCATGAGGCCTACGTTACAGCCTCAACGGAAACGCTTAACCTCGGCACGATCGAGCTCGGTGGCGACCCGGCTTTCTTCAATACAGCCGGCAATGTCGCGATAAGCAGCAATATGATCTTTCCCGGGCAGGATCTCTCCATTGTGGCAAGCGGTGACGTATCCACGACTGTCTCAGGCTTGAGGATCGACACCAGTTCCAGCTCCGGAAATGGAGGCAAAATCCTCATTGTTGCAGGGGCAAATGTGGCGCAGAACGGGTCGGTCCTTGAGATCACTGCGGGCACTGGCTCCGGAGGCGGGTCGGCCACGGGTGGAAAAATCGACCTCGGCACCCTTCCACTTGCGTCGTTCTCTTCCCGGGGCGGACTATCCAGCGGCACCGGCAACGGCGGCAACGTGACACTGGTAGCCTATGCCGGTTCGAATCCTTCCTCGGGCACCATCCGGCTGCCGTCCTCCACGGCGCTGGCCACAGGTGGACGCGGCACCGGCACCAACGGCAACGTCACACTCATAGCAGGCGCCCCCAGCGGCACGGCCAACAGCGTTACCTTCAGTACGGTTAACACGACCGGCGGGCTGAACGGCACCGGCAATATATATGTAGCGACAGCCACTCCCGCAATCACCGGCGGAACGATGACGATCGACGCGACGACGGGCGCGGTGCTTTCAGGTCAGTTCGTTGCCGGCCCTTATCAGCCCGGCTCTATCGTGAGCAGCTCGATCAGCTCGCCCGGCAGCGAGCTGACCTTCATAGCCGGAGCAAACGCCACGTTTGGTTCTATCTCCAATGCTGGCGCCGGCAACCTGCCGGGAAGCAACGGCGGCTTGATAAGCGTGCTTACCAATGCAGCAACCGACACGGGCGCGCAATTCGTCGTCGGCGGGCCGACGGGTTGCTCCAACTGCACGACAAGCAGCTTCACCTCGACGTCCAACACGACCGGATTAAACGGCAGCGGGGGCACCATCTCGATATCCAACGCAGGCACCGGCGGGATCAGGGTGGCCAATCTCGGTCTCCTGTCGGTAGCCCTGTTTACCTTAAACGGCAACGGCGGCAAGCTCATCCTGGATGCGGCGGCAGGACCAGTGGCAGGGCCGCTGAACCTGGCAGGCGGCACCATGTCGGCCAACGCGGCCGGGAACGGCAACGGCGGGCAATTGGTGTTGCGCGGCTCGACGCTGGTCAGCCCCGGTGGCAGCCCCTGGACCTTCTCGGCCAGAGGCAGTACGTCGGGATCAGGCAACGGCGGCACCGTATCGATAACGACAACATCCGGAGACATCACCTTCGGCTCGGCTGCCGGGCAGATAGCATCGGTTAACGTGTCCAGCGGCACGTCCGGTGGCAACGGTGGCTCCGTGTTGCTGGCTGCCGGGCAGAATCTGTCAGTCAATACAGCTTCAATAACGGCGGGCCCGCTGGGCACCACCGGCAACGGTGCCACTTTCAACCTATCGGCCGGCACGGCTGGATCAGGGCTTACCAACATAAACGGGACCCTCAGCGCCAATGGCACCGGTAGCGGCAACGGCGGTTCCATAACCATTGCTTACAACGACCCAACAGATCCATTTGTCGTAGGCGGAACGGTCAGCCGCAGCGGGATCACCGGGAGCCTGTCCGCCAATGCGCCGGGAGCCGGGCAGGGCGGGACAGTGAGCCTAACCAACATCGCGGCCGCGCCCTTGTCCGTGGCACTAGGCGGAACGATATCGGCTGCCTCCGCCTCGGGTCCGGCCGGTACCATCAAGTTAACCAAGAACACGCAGGCGGTTAGTATAACCGGACCCGGCAGCCTTTCCGGCAAGGTCTTCGCCG
>DATNRD010000287.1:0-4843 GCA_036703665.1 Candidatus Obscuribacterales bacterium | reverse complement strand
GTGCCCGCCAATGTCGTAATCAAAGAAAGCGACCGGCGCTCAGGCTTTTTGTTTACATTTACTCGCGACTATCACCGTCAGGTCCGGCAAGCAATCGAAGATGCCAGAGCAGTCTGCATGAAGCATATCGGGAAGCCTGGGGTGGCGGTCGTTTCCGACATAGACGAGACGTTACTCGACAACCGCGGGCAGTTTTATCGCGACAGAAAGGACTGGACCTGGGCAAAATTCAAAGCCTGGCAAAACGAGTCCCGGGCCTCCGCACTCGAGCCTACCCGGAGATTTCTAGCCTGGGCGAGAAAAAACGGCTTTGCAATTTTTCTGGTCACGGGGCGCTTCGAATCGCAGCGCGCCGCCACCATCGTCAATCTGGTAAAGTGCGGAATAGCCTACGACGGGCTGTACATGAGGCGTGACCAGGACAAGGATCTGACCGCGGCGCAAGTCAAACCTCCGCTCAGGAAAGCTATCGAAGATCTGGGGTTCAAGATAGTGGTGAACATAGGAGATCAGTGGTCGGATCTGGTGGGCGGTCACGCCGAGGAGTGCATCAAGCTTCCCAACAAGCTCTACTTCGTTGAATGAACTCAGTCGAACTTCTTGTTGTAATCGAGGCTGTCGGCCCGATCGAGCGCCCTCTGTCCCTCCTCGAAGTTGCCGGATTCAAAGCAGATATCAGCCAGTTTGGACCAGGCGCTCTGGCAGTCGGGATCGACATGCAAAGCCTGGCGGGCCGCCTCCTCCGCTCCCCGTAAATCGTCGAAGCTGCGCAACACATTGGCAAGGCAGACCCAGGCATCAGCAGCGCGCGTGTGCTGCGGGTAGCGTTCGATGAATCGTCTTATCGTCTGCTGAGCCCGCGCCGGGTCTCTGCGGCTGCACATGAGATAGCTCAAGTTCTTCCATGTATCGAAGTCGTCGGGGGTAATTTCCAGTGCTCGCGAGAACGCTTCCTCCGCATCCTCCAGGTTGCCCACGAGGCGCCTGAGCGTGTCCCCGAGACTGTTCAAGGCGCGCGCATCGCCTCGCTGGCTGTAAACTTCGAGCAGGTAGCGGTACAGCTTGTTGGCCTCCTCCTTCTTGCCGGTCGACCGCAAGCTCCAGGCCAGCTCTGTAAGCGCCTGCTCGTCGTGCGGATCCGCCTCGAGGGCAGATCGGTACGCCTCCTGTGCCATGGCACCGCTCAATGACTGCGCCAGCGCATACCAGAAGCGGTGGCTTTTGACTCCGGCTGCACGAGCACGGGAAAAGGTTTTCTCCGCCTGCCCGTAATCCGCCAGATGCTGGATTGCCTGTGCCAGCTCCTCCCAGGCCCTCTCGTGTGAGGGATTCTTTGCCACGGCATCTTCGAACGCCGCCATCGCCTGCTCATACTCGCCACGACCGGCGAAAGCGATCCCTCGCTCGAACAACTCTTCGGCCTGGCTGTTGCCCTGTGGACTCATACTGGCGCTACCCCAAGGTACATAGTACCAGCGCGCAGTCACTCCCGTACTCTGCCGATCGGCAGTCGCGGATCTGATGCTTCGATGCTGGACATACCGCTCAGGCAAACCGCCCGCCTGCACTTTTATGCGCTGACCCGATAGATGTTCAATTCACGGCCAGGGCAAAGACGCCGACCACCATTATGCAGCCGCCGATCAGGCGCCTTGCAGCACCATCTTCGGAGAACAGGCGGGCACCCATGACCGTACCTATCAAGATGCTGATTTCACGCATCGGCGCCACGTAGCTCACGGGAGCCGTGATCAACACCGTAAGCACGATTATGAAAGCCAGCGAGCTCATCACCGCAACTCCTAAAGATTCCAGCCGGTGGCTGCTCCATTCCTGCCTGACAGCTTCCCAGTTCTTGAGCGCGAATGGTGCTAGTAACGCGGTTTGCCCGAGGTTCGCGGAATAATCGAGGAGCAAGGGCGGAATGTGCAGCGCGCTGACTGCATACTTGTCCCAGAGCGTATATGCAGCGATGAACACACCGGTCAGGATACCGTAGATCAAGCCATTGCGTGCCCCACCTGCAGTAAGTTTGCGGGGATCTCCGGTGACCACTAATACACCCGCCACAACCAGAAATCCGCCCAGCAGCGCAAGAGGAGTCGGACTCTCGCCGAGCAAAGCAATAGCCGCCAACATGGAGAGAGTCGGGCCGGTACCACGGGCAACTGGATAGACAAGCGAGAAGTCCCCCTGAACGTATCCCTTCTGCAAGACCAGGAAATATGCCAGATGCAGAATGGCGGTGCCAACCAGTGCGACAGTCTCGAGGCTCCCGATATGTGGACGCTGAAACACGAGCACCCATACTGCCATCGGAGCCCAGATAACGGACGCCAGCGCGGTGCACAGCCACACGAAGGCAGCACCGCCACCGGCTCGCTTGGCCAAAAGGTTCCACGTCGCGTGAATGAACGCGGAAGCAATTACAAGGAGAATAGCCAGGGAAGTCACTTCTACTGCCTGTTGCGGCCTGTCAAGATGGTTCGCGCCTCTCCGGCATGGGTCGCAAGCGATCTCAGCGCCGGCGCCAGGAAGCACACATTGTACGCAAAAGCCCTACAGATGGCTAGTTGCAAAGGCTTTCGTAAAGCTGAATTTCCTCTCTGGCATGCAGCTACCGACGCGCGCCAGCCCTTTCCCTTGACACGAATTCGTCCGGATCCAGCGCTTGCACCTCAACTCGAGAATCCGATACCGAGGGCGTCCAGAAGACGTAGAAGCAGATTGGGGTTCTCGCCAGCATCGACCTTCTGTAGAGATCGAGTTACTTGACGGACGGCGATAGACCTTATTGGTTCTGGTGGATACGGGAAAGGCTTGTCTGTCACCATCTTGAGTTTCAACAATTCGTCAGGGCGAGAAAGGGCCATATGCGCGAGGATTTTGCCGGCCAGGCGCGTGCTGCCAATGCCGTGTCCCGTATAACCGAGCCCGTACACGACGCGCCCTGCATCAAGGGTTCCGAAAAACGGCGTCAATCTGGTAGTGGAGGCGATCGGTCCGCCCCAGGCATAGGGGAACGAGACCTCGGATAACTGGGGAAAGTGCCGTACGAAGCTTTCCTTCAAAGCCTTGTAGTGTGCCTGCGAATGATCGCACGACTCATCCACTCGATTTGGGGAATAATAGACGGCCTCGCTCGTTCCCCAGAGGATGCGGTCGTCGGCGGTCAGGCGATAGTAATTGAAAAACGTTCGACCATCCACTACCCCCTGGCGATTTCGCCAACCGATTGCCGCGCGCTGTTCGGGCGTGAGCGGCTCGCTTACGACGATGTAGTCATAGAGGGGAATGAATCTCCAGAGCAAGCCGGGCACAAGGTGGTGCGTGTAGGAATCCGTCGCCAGCACAATCTTTCGAGCGCTGACCGAGCCGCCGGCGGCGAGAACCTTACCGGGCTCCAGGCCGAGCACGCGTGTGCGCTCATAGAACTCTACCCCTAGCCGCGCCGCTTCCTTCTTGAGCTTGTAGACGAGCTTCACCGGGTTGATGATACCGGCGCGAGCAATCTCGACGGCACCCATATAGAGCGGAGACCGAATCTCCTCCCGCGCTTGCTCGGCCGAAAGCAGCCGATATCCGTCCAGTCCCAGCTCGGCTGCAACATCAAGCGCACGAGCACATTCTTCGACGTGCGCGGCGGTCAAAGCCACCTGCAACTGCCCGGACCGCTCAAAGTCGCAGTCGGCCGCAAATGCGGCAAGCTCCTCGAAATTGTCCGCTCCCACCTGCGCAAGCCGCCGCGCCTCGTCCTGCCCAAAGTGCGCTATGGCTAGAGCGTGCGAGTGGTCGATGCAGGCGCTGACGATGCCGGCGTTGCGGCCGCTCCCTCCGTAGCCGGCGATGCCCTGCTCGAGCACGACAAGTTCGATGTCAGGCTGAAGCTGCTTGATAAAAAGGGCTGTCCACAGCCCGGTGAAGCCGGCGCCGACAATCACCACATCGGTCCGGCGGTCTGCCGTCAGCGGCGGATCCTCCGGGACAGGTTCGCGAGAAGCAAGCCAGAAGCAGCTCTGCTCTATGGAACTCATGAGCCAGAGTTTAACACGCTCGTGCTATTATTCTTCACCTTCCGGACAAATCGCCGGCAATCGCTGATCACTTCGATAGCGCCAGTCAACAATGGAGTTGTCATTCTGAGGGAGCCCTTCGCATGCTCAGGCACGCACGGCTTCGCAGGAGCAGCATCCGTTCAGGGCAGGCTCCGCGACCGAAGGATCTCGTATTCCAGGCAAGACGTTCAGACTAGATCCTTCGCCGGGGAGTTTATCCCGAGCGAAGCAAAGGACCCCAGGATGACATACAGGGTGCGGCTCAGGAGGGAACGATGAAGCAGGACTTGCAGGAAGCTAAGCGTAAGTCAGCTGAGGTGCTGGAGCTCATCGGCAAAACGAAGCTTGCTCAGGATGAAAGAGAACGGGTCATCAAAGAGTCGGTCAGATACTGGAGCGAGCACGTAAACGCCGGTTTCCTGCAGTACCGCAAGTCAGTAAGTACCGACTACACCGCCGTCGAATGGGACGACACGGGAGCCATTTTCCGCGACGTCAACGGAAAAGAATTCATCGACATGCTGGGCGGATTCGGCATATACAGCGTAGGGCACAGGCATCCAAAAGTGCTCAAAGCTGTTATGGACCAGCTTGGCAAGCAGGGTATCCACTCGCAGGAGCTGATCGATCCCTTGAGGACCTATCTGGCTCATCTGGTGGCTCTTATAACCCCCGGCGATCTCCAGTACGCGTTCTTTACCAACTCCGGCACAGAGTCGGTCGAGGGATGCCTGAAGATGGCCATGCTCACGACCGGTCGTCATCATTTCATAGGCGCGATCGGCGGG
>DATNRD010000286.1:0-6514 GCA_036703665.1 Candidatus Obscuribacterales bacterium | reverse complement strand
AATGGCGTTCCCACTGGAGTGCCTTCCAGAACGGTATTGCCTTGAAGGTGCCGGCCGGACCCACGAAGTTGATGCGAAAGCTCTCAGGGTAGGTCCTGTCGTAGAAGTAGACGCGCCTGCCTGCGCCGAAGACGGCCCGCGAGTTCAACTTCTTTTCAGCGGCGCGTAATCCGAACGACTGGAAAAACGGCCCGAGGTTGCGGAATTTCTCGAACACCAGAGCGCCTTTGCGCACGACGCCGTCCTTGTCGGGCTCCACCACGACATTGCCCAGAGACCCGGCATCGGCTCCCAGCGCCAGCACAAACGGCTCATAAGGAGTGTGTAAGAGCAGCCGGCTGTGTCCGGTGAAGAAGCTGGTGCTTACCTCTACATTGGTTGCCAGGACCACGTTTTGCTTGCCCTGGAGAGCCTCGGTAAGGGCCTGGTCATCGAGCGCAGGCGTGCTCTTCCAGGATTTCGCCAGCGCCGGCGGCAGATTTTCGCCCGGCTTCCATTGCGAGCCGGAATCCCCAGCGGCCTTCAGGCTGGAAGGTCCGTCGAAGATGAGGTCGAAAGCTACCACGCCGGCGCCTGCCCTGGTCAGCTCCCTGACGAGCGCTGCGTAAAGCTGGCGCGGCCAGGGCGGGTAGATCCCGAACTTGCGCGTGGAGTCGGCATCAATGCTGACTATGACGATGTCGTCCGGGCTGATCGGTTGATAACGCAAGATCCCGCCCAAATTGTTTCGCCATGTGAAGAACCGATCCTGAAGCCGGTTGTCCTCACCCCACAGGAAGTCAAAGAGCAGAGGCGGGCGAAAGAGCACCACCAGGCAGGCAAAGAAGCCCACTGCCAGACAGATAGCCAGCGAACGGTTGGACAGGTCCCTGGACCAGGCTCTCAACGACTGTGTAAGAGAGCCGATCCACGAGGATGCTTCGACAGTGCTCAAGGCGATTCGACTCCGCTGCGTCCGAGGAACCAACTCACATATGCCCGGCGGTTTCATCCGATACACGCCCGGCACAGCTGGTGGTCTCAAGCCGCCCTTTTCCCTGAGCAGGCAGCCTGGAAGATGCGTCAATTGGAAAGATGAAAAATGGGCGGTACTGGACTCGAACCAGTGGCCCCCACTATGTCAAAGTGGTGCGCTACCAACTGCGCCAACCGCCCGTGCCGGCTAATTTTACCGCGTCGTTGCGCTCCGGGCCAATCGCTGAGAGGGACAGCCGAAACGGAGCCGTTCGACCTGGCCCTGGCCGGCAGACATGCCGACAGGCGATGAGAAGAAAGGCGGCACCCAGATTCGAACTGGGGAATAGAGGTTTTGCAGACCTCCGCCTTACCACTTGGCTATGCCGCCTCAAGGGCAATCCGGCGGGGATAAATCGTATCATACACCTCGGGTCGGGGAGGACAGGCGCCAGGCTGCCCATGACAGGACTTATTCTCAGGCGATGCATAAGTGCGGTGCCGCTCATTTTCCTTGTCTCCGTCTTTGCCTTTGCCCTTATTCGGCTGGTTCCCGGCGACCCGGTCGATGTCCTTCTCGGTGCCAGCGAAAAGGATCTCTCCCCCGAGCAGGTGGCGGCGCTCAGGCATGAGATGGGTCTGGATCAGCCGCCGGTCAAGCAATATCTGGCCTGGCTTGCTGGTTTCTGGGGCGAGGGTGAGCTGGGGCGGTCGTACAGGGACGGCCGGCCAGTGCTGGCCGTCATTGGCGAGCGCCTGCCGGCCACCGTGGCTCTGGTAGGAACGTCGCTGGTGCTGGCCGGCACGCTGGGCATCGCCTTCGGGCTGGCCATGGCCTGGGCGGCTACCGGCCGGACGGTAAGCTACTGGTCGCCCATACTGCGCATGGCTGCATTGTTCCTCTATTCGGCACCGGGTTTCTGGCTTGCCTCCATCGCGATTTTCTGCGTCGGACGATGGCTGCCCTGGTTGCCGATCTCGGGTCTTAACGATCCGGGTCAAGCACCGACGCTGGCCTCGGTTGCCCAACATGTCCTGTTGCCGGCATCGATATTGTCTTTGCGCAGGGCAGCCAAGCTGGCTCTGTTCATACGAGCCATGGTGCTGGAGGAGATGAGCAGGGACTACGTGCTCATCGCCCTGGCCAAGGGATTGAGCTGGAGCGCCGTGCTTGCCCGCCATATTCTGCGCAACAGCCTGCTGCCGGTGGTGGCCTTGCTGGGGTTGTCCCTGCCGGCACTTCTGGGCGGCTCGGTCCTCATAGAGACTGTTTTTGCCTGGCCCGGCATGGGCCGGCTGGCTGTAGAGGCTGCTTTCGGGCGAAATTATCCGCTGTTGCTCACGCTGGTCGTGGTCTATGGGGCAATGGTTGTCGTCTCCACGTTGATTGCCGACCTCCTGTACTCCCTGGTTGATCCGCGTCTGCGCGAAACACAAGCAATCTCCGGGTTGAGCGGTTCGCCGGCAGCATCGGGGATGGCTTCATGAGCATGTCATCCGCCACTATAACTGGTATTACACTGCTGGCCGCTCTGGCGGCAATGGCCCTTCTGGCACCATGGCTGGTGCCGCCAGGCAGCCCCATTCACCCGGCCAGCATCGATCTGTCGGCCTGCAACTGTCCTGTCGGCACGCCAGGCCACATTCTGGGAACGGATCACCTGGGGCGCGACATCTTCGGGCAGGCCGTCTGGGGAGCCAGGGCGTCGCTGGCCGTGGGCCTCATGGCAGCAGCGGTGGCGGTCAGCGTCGGCAGTCTATGGGGATCCTTCAGCGCGTTGTCTGGCGGGCTGGTGGACATGATCATGATGAGGATCGTGGACGGTCTTCTCTCCATCCCTTCCATCGTCCTGCTCCTGGCGTTGCAGGCACTGGTGTCTACACCGGCGCTGGCCGGCGTGCTTCCGGCTCCCGTGCTTGAGGCTCTTGCGGTGACCAATTACAGCTTCGGGTTGCTGCCGCTTGTGACGGTCGTTCTGGTTGTCAGCGCCACCACCTGGCTCGAAGCAGCCAGGCTGGCGCATGCGCAGGTGCTGGCGGTGAAGCAGCAGGAGTACGTGCTGGCCGCCAGGGCGCTGGGAGTGGGAGCCTCAGGCATGCTCATGCGCCATCTTCTGCCCAATGCCCGGGTGGTCATAGTGGTGGAAGCCGCGCTCCTGGTATCCGATGCGGTGCTCATGGAGTCGGGCTTGAGCTTCCTGGGGCTCGGTCTGGGCCCCGGCATACCTAGCTGGGGTGGCATGCTGGCCTCGGCGCAAACAGCGCTCATCCAGGGGAACTGGTGGGCGGCTGTGGTGCCCGGTCTTTTCATCACGGCCACCGTTCTGGCTGTCAACCTGATTGGCGAAGGCAGCCTGGCCCGCACCCCCCGACGTAAGGATTCAGTCAAGGACGTCTCGGCAATGTCATTCTGAGCAAGGCGAGGCGAAGAATCTCTGACCGGGACGCGCCGCCGGATGGGATTCTTCGTCGCCACTGCGGGGCTCCTCAGAATGACAGGCAAGGAATGCTTACCCCCGACCAAACCAGCACTAATTCCAAGGTACGGGCGGGGTTTATCCCGCCTGCGTATCGGTCGCTCCCGCCTGCGTATCGGACGGAACCTCCTATTGAGTGGCAGTGTCCTCGGGCAGCTGCTCGATCTGCACGCGGATTAGCTTGTCGGCTCCCGCCCGCTTGATCTTCAGGCGCAGATGGTCGCCGATTTCGTGATTGCGTACGGCTTCGCTCACCTGGCTGGAGTGATTGACAAGCCGATCGTCGACCTCGACGATGAGATCGCCTGGCAGGACGCCGGCAAGAAATGCCGGGCTTCTCGGCATGACAGAACGCACGACGACGCCGCGGGCATCCTCGGGCAGCCCTTCGCTGTGCCGGGTCGTGTCGTCGAGATCGGCCATGACTATCCCCACGAAGGGGTGCGGGATGGAGTGAAACTTGGTCAGCTTGTCCGCCACCTCGACTGCCAGGTCGCAGGGAATGGCAAAGCCGATGTTCTGGGCGCTGCCGTGAATAAATGTGTTGATTCCTATCACCTCTCCCTTGAGGTTGACGAGGGGCCCGCCCGAGTTGCCGGGGTTTATGGCTGCATCCGTCTGGATGAACCGCACAGCCCCCGAGCGCGCGCCGAAGCTGTTCAGTCCCTTGGCTTCGCGCCCGATGGCGCTGATGATGCCCAGGGTGACCGTATGATCCAGCCCGAGCGGACTGCCGATGGCCAGCACCCAGTCCCCCGGACGGAGCCGGTCGACGCTGCCGAATCTGGCTGTAGGCAGATTATCGGTCTCGATTTTCAAAACCGCCAGGTCGGAGAAGGTGTCTCGGCCGAGCACTTCAGCTGGAAACGAGCGACCGTCACTCAAGGTGACCGTGATTCGGTCGGCACCGGCAATGACGTGATTGCTGGTCAGGATGATGCCGTCCGGTTTGAGGATCACGCCCGAGCCGGTGCCCTTGGCCGGACCCCCCGGCGGGTTCGTCCGGTCAGGCCTGTAAAAATAATCGAACTCGCGAGAATCCGGCGCGCCCTTGCTCTTTCCGCGTGTGGTACTCCTGGCATTGATGCCGGTGGCCACGTCTATGTTGACGACCGCGGGAGCCACGGCCGCCGTGACATCGGCCAGCGTGTCCGGGCCGAGGAACTGGAGCGCACCCCAACGGCTGACCGGCGACCCTTCGCTTGCTCCCTCGGCGCTGACAGGGGCCGCGGCCGAAAGCACCAGTGCCGCCAGAAGTGCTAGAAGTTTTCCACGCAGCCTCATCTTGAAATGTAATGCAAACCCCTCCACGACAACGATCGAGTGCCCGCCGTCGCTCCTACTCTACAAAATACACTAAGTGTCAGGCTGTTTGTAAAATATGTGCGGCACCTTCCGGGCAAACAGATGAGCCGCTATCACTCACCTTTCCATCGTGCGCCGATTCTCCTCTGGCTATTGGTCGGCGGGGTTGCTTTCGGCGCCTGCGCAAATCGCGAGGAGGTCACCTTCAAGTCTGGCGGCATGACTCACACATTTAGCGAGGGCAAAGAAGCCGTGCCACGCAATTTCCCCGTTCCCATCTATCCCGGCGCCACACCCACGGGTTCTGTGTCGGCTCAGGCAGACAAGAGTTCGGAACAGGCGCAGTTTCTCATGCTCTCGTCGGCGGATTCTCCGGAGAAGATAAGCAGCTACTACAAGCAGGAGCTTCCCAGGGCCGGCTGGAAAGTAGACTCCTTCCAGACCATCGGCAACCTGGTCAGCCTGGCTGCCAGCCGCGACCACTGGGAGGCCAATGTCATGGTTTCATCGGAAGGGGACAGAAGCACCATCAGCCTCAACGTCAGCAGACTGGATTCAGGCGGCAGCCCGCCGGAAGACACGGGCGAGGTCTATACGCCGGACAAGCTCACCCCACCCACGGACTAGGCCGCCTCTTTTTTCTATTTCCGCACCGTCCCGCTCAAGGCTCTCCTGAGCGAGGCGATCATCTCCTCGTCGCTGACTTGATGAAAATCCTGATAGTGGTACCCGACCGCCAGAAACTCGTACGGCACGGACAGCGCAATGAGCTTGTCGCATTCGTGCTGCATCTTCTTGAAGGTGTCGTGGGGGATTACCGGTGTGGCCAGGACCAGCTCTCCGGCTCCCTTCTCCCTTAAGGTTCTCAGGGCTGCCATCGTGGTCATGCCAGTTGCTACGCCGTCGTCGGCAACAATGACCAGCTTGCCCTTTATGTCCGGTCGCTCCCTTATGCCGGCCCGCTGGATGTATTGGTCTTCCAGGGCACGGGTTTCCCGCATCAGGCGCTCCTTTTGCGCGACCTGAGCCTGGAGCCATCGCTCGGGATCGCCGAACCAGTGGCAGATTTGCTCATCCAACACGACCACTCCCCCGGACGAGACAGCACCAATTGCCAACTCCGGGTTGTCGGGCGCGCCGATTTTCTTCGATACCAGGAGGTCGAGCGGGCAGCCCAGCGTAAGCGCTACCTCCGCCGCCACCGGAATGCCTCCTCGGGGCAGGCCGATGACCAGGGTCGTCCCGGGGCTGAACCCTTCCCTTTGATTGACGTACTGGAGGACTTGCTCAGCCAGAAGTTTGCCTGCATGCTGGCGATCAACAAACATGAGGACACTTGCGCCTCGTTCTCATTGCTGTTTGATATTAGTTTAGTCGAAATATTCGTGATACTGTGGCACATGTGAAGTCATCGAAAGAAGGACAGAAGGTCAGGGCAATTGCCGAGGTGGTTGCCTCGTCGATCACCGGGCTGGTTGCTGAAAGCTGGCAGAAAGGCGGGGCGGATGGTCTGCCTTCGGCGGCGCGTCCCGGCTTCGGCACGTTTCTGCGTGCCGCCTCGGAGGAGGAGGAAACCAGCGTCTTCGCCGTCGTATACAACGTGGTAACCGCCCCGCTGGATGCCAATCACAAGCCCTCGGCCCTCGGGCTCACCCGCGAGCAGCTCAAGCTCGAGCAGCCGCAGATCTTCGCCTTGCTGCGTACGGAAATCCATGCAGTAACCATCGGGTTTGCAGAAAATGCACGTATCTTCCGGCATCTTCCTCCCCGACCGCCGC
>DATNRD010000285.1:0-3100 GCA_036703665.1 Candidatus Obscuribacterales bacterium | reverse complement strand
GGATGACAGGATGGAAGCGGCTCGGGATGCGAGCGCGGAAGCGATTGGGCATGACAGTACCAAGGCGGCTCAGGATGACAGGATGGAAGCGGCTCGGGATGCGAGCGTGGAGGCGATTGGGCATGACAACTGCAAGCTGCTTTGGAACGGTCATGGCTAACTCAGCTTCCTACAGTCGCTGGAATCTTCTCTTCGACCTCGGCAAACATCATGGATACGATATCGCGGGCGAAGCTCATGAGGTCCTTCGCCGCGGCTTTGCCTTCCGGCGATCCCATGGCTGCCTTCAAGGACTCCATATCATCGAAGTACATCTCGGCCATCAAGTAGTAGTCAGCCTCTCCCTGGGGAGCGCCCAGCACGCGAGAGATTTCCACGCGGCGTAAGCCCGGCATCTTGCCGGCCAGCGGAACGTGCTCCTCGAAGTACCTCCTGTCGAACTCCTCGGTATTCTCGGGCTTCTTGTACATTGCTATCAGTTTGACCATTTGCACTCAATCTCCTTTCGGGTTGTTTCCTCTGTTGCCTGCCAGCAGGTCAGGCTTGCTGCGCCAGCTGGTGGATAAGAGACAGCTCTTTGATTTTCCTGGCGAGCCAGGATTTTTCTACGACGGCCTGGGTAACCGTGCCTCTGGCGATCTTGCCTCTGGGATTGAAGGCCTCCACTTCGCAGACGACTTTGTTCTCCCTTACCTCGATCACGCGTGCCTTGACGCGCACCTTCATGCCGGGTAAGGTCAGTGCCAGGTGCGACACCTCCACGTGGCTGCCCATGCCTTCCTCGTGATCTTCCAGATATGGCAGAAGCAGCCGGCGCGAAGCCCATTCCATGTGATGCACCAGCGCGCTGGTGGAATACAGGTCGTGCACTGGTTCTCCGTTGAAGGCCGCGAGCATATCGGCCGTGACCGTGATCTCCACTTCTGCCGTCTGCCCGGTTGTCAGCCCTGGTTTCATAACATTTTCCTCGTCACTGCCCATTGCCTGTGCTCTTGCGCCGGTCTATCACACGCACTGCCTTGCCTTCGCTGCGCGGAATGCTTCTTGGCGGGAGCAAAGCGACATCGGCGGTCAGACCGAGGTTGTCCTTGAGCAGATGCACGATTCTGCCGCTGAGCGCCGAGAGCTCGAGGCTGCCATCTTCGAACTTGCCCCAGCGAGTTACCAGCTCTTCCGTGATCTCTACCTGTACTTGAAGCGTATCGAGCGCCTTTTCCCTGTCGATGACCAACTGATAGTGGGGCGACAGTTCTTCCACCTGCAAAAGCACTTTCTCGACTTCGGAAGGGTAGAGGTTCACGCCGCGAATAATGAGCATGTCGTCGAGGCGCGCCTTGACCCGATTCATGCGAACCATCGTGCGCCCGCAGATGCAGGGCTCCGGGTTGAGCGTTGAAATGTCGCCCGTGCGGTAGCGAATGAGGGGAATGCCTTCCTTTGTGAGACTGGTCAAGACGAGCTCGCCTTCCTCCCCGTAGGGCAGTGGCTCGCCGCTTTGAGGAGCGATGATCTCAGGCAGGAAGTGGTCTTCCCAGATGTGCAGCCCGCACCGGCCCGGCAAGCACTCCATGGACACCCCCGGCCCGATGATCTCGCTCAAGCCGTAGATGTCCAGCGCGCGAATGGCAAGTTTGTGCTCAATCTGCCGGCGGAATTCCTCCGTCCAGGGCTCCGCGCCGAAGATGCCGATTTCCAGCTTGACGGACTCGCGGCTTATGCCTTGCTCCTCCATGCTGTAAGCAATGTTCAGGGCATAAGAGGGCGTGCAGCAAAGCACGCGGGCACCGAAATCCTGCAGGAGCATGATCTGTTGCTGCGTCTTTCCCCCCGATGCCGGCACGACCGTGGCGCCCAGCGCTTCGGCGCCGTAATGGACGCCCAGTCCGCCGGTGAACAAGCCGTATCCGTAAGCATTGTGGATGACGTCGCCAGGCCTGGCTCCCGCGGCAGCCAGGGATCTGGCGCATACCTCGGCCCATGTCTCGATGTCGCCTTTCGTGTAGCCCACAACGGTCGGCTTGCCGCGCGTTCCCGAGGATGCGTGCAGCCGGGCAATCTCCGTAAGACCGACCGCAAACAGACCGAACGGGTACTGGTCTCTAAGATCAGACTTGCGCGTAAAAGGAAGGCGCTTCAGGTCGGCAATAGATTTGATTTGCTCGGGCTCAACGCCCGCTTCGTCAAACCGCTCCCTGTAGAGCTTGACGCGCACGTAGACCCGTTCCGCCACTGCCCTGAGGCGCGCGGACTGGAGCTCCTCCAGCTCGGCGCGCGGCATCGACTCGAGCCTGGCATTCCACATGAAAACCTGAGACTGTAACGCCACTGGCACTTGACCTATAGGGACGAATGACGATCATAACCGCTTGCCATCCCCGCCCGGCTGTGCAGTTTCGTTTGCAGGCTCCGGTTTTTCGCGCGTGAAAACCTGCACGACAACCAGCGTGTGGTCGGGCCGCAAGGCAATGCCGACGCCCGCATAACGAAAGTCCGGGTTGAGGATATTGGCGCGGTGGCTGGTCGGGTCGTCAGCCGGTTCGCTCATGAACTCCTCCTCAGCCTCTTCCACCGTAAGCACCCCCGTGAGGATGTTTTCCCCGACCTCGCCCTGGAATCCAGCTTGTTTGAGGCGCTGGCTTACGCTTTGAACCTCGTGGGAAGCATGTCCGGCCAGCCCTCTTTTGACCAGCTCCGCGGCCGTCTCGCGGGCCAGACTGCTCAATACCGGGTTTAGCCTGAGCGGCACCAGCCGGGCGCGCCCCTCACCATGGGCCGACCGATCCAGATTGATTAGCTCCAGAGCGCGAGCCTCGAGTCTGGCGGGCGACTCCTGCCGGGCGGCGGGGCTGACGAGCAGAACTCGAGAAAATTCCTTGTAGGGGTTGAGGTAATCGATTCTGTTTTCAATCAACTTGTAGCATTGAGCCTCGCCTTGTTTGCGTGTGGCAGCCGGCTCCTGGCAGGGGCGTGCAAAGACGATCTCCAGATTGCCGGACGGTATCTGGTTGAGCACCCGGTCGGCGTGAATTGCGTTGCGCACGGTGTAGGTGTTAAGCGACAGCAAGACGTCGCCGGGTTGTATTCCTGCTAGTTCCGCCAG
>DATNRD010000284.1:0-2356 GCA_036703665.1 Candidatus Obscuribacterales bacterium | reverse complement strand
CCATGCCCAATGCTTCGGTCATCAGCGCAAAGCCACCGCCCGAGGTGGCACACATGGCGCGTGCCCCGGCAATCCCTGCTCCGATAGCCATGTTTATGACAGCCAGCTCGTCTTCGGCTTGCTTGACCAGGACGCCGACCTTTTCGCTGTGAGCGGCCATCCAGTGCAGAATCGAGGAGGCTGGTGTCATGGGATAGGCGGAGTAGAACTTGCAGCCGGCTGCCACCGCTCCCAGCGCGATCGCCTCATTGCCCGTGACGAACGGCCGCCGCTTGCGGCTGAACTTCCAGGCGCTCGTGATCGGCTTGGCATTGGCCTTGGCATACTCGTATCCAGCGCGCAGCAAGGCGACGTTGTGGTCGATCACCTTCTGCCCTTTGTGTTTGAAAGTGTCGGTAAGCACGTTTTCCGCCTCTGCCATGTCGATGTTGGTCAGGTACATGATGGCGCCGACTGCCACCGTGTTCTGCATGACAGGCTGAATCGGCCCGTACTTTTCTGCGATCGCGGCGGTGACTTCCTTCATCGGTATCGCCACCACTTGCAAGTCTTTGCCTGCCACCAGCGAATCTTCGAGTTTCAAGCGGTCAGCGTTGTAGACTATGGCACCGCCGCTCTCGACTGCCGGTGCGTGCCGCTCGAGCGAGTCCTGATTGAGGGCGATAAGGGCCGAGAGGTGATCGCCGTGGGAATAGACCTTACTCTCGCCGATCCTGACGCGCAGCCAGATGTGCCCGCCGCGGATGATGGACTGATAAGCATTGTAGGCGTAAACGTGGAGACCCAGCCGCCCTGCGGTTTTCGCCAGAGTATCGCCGGACTTATCGAGTCCGTCTCCAGCAGCTCCACCAATTCCAATTGTGACTTCCTGCATTGTCCTCTCCTGCCCCCAGAGATTCTTTCTAGCGTTCCGGGGATCCCACCCTTGATAGTATCCCTTAGCTGCCCAGCCCGCTGCACGGCGGTGGCAACCGGCCTTACGGCATTAACAGTTCCCGGTGGCCTCCCTCTACACGAGGTTTTCAGGTTTTCCTCTCAGTTGGGAGCAAGACCCGCCTGGCGTGCCGCGACCTTGATAAGATAGCACAAGCCGGGGTTTACATGAGGCGCGCGGCCCCCATACGCGAGAACAAAAGTTACCTGGAGGGGCCTGCCGAAGACTGCCACAGAACCGCGCCTGGTCCCCTGTTGATGTCGCATGAGCGCGCCGGCCGGCTGCCGGGCAGCAAGGCGTGGTCACGAAGGGCGGTCGTTGGGCCAGGGCGGCAAAGCGCGGAGCAACTGCAGGGCTGGTTCAAGCCGCCGCCAGTAGCTCACTCCGGTTGCTCGTGAACTGCATGTCCGCCAGCAGGGTGAGGTGCTTTCAGGGCAAAAGCCCACTGGCAACCGTAATAGAGCAGTGCTGCCAGCGCCAGCCCGCAGAGCAGGACCAGAAACTTATCCTGGAGGCTGGTTTCAGGGATTACGTCAGCGGCGCCTGCCAGGACGCCGTGCGCGTGCTCGTCACCGTGCGCGTCGTGCCCATGCTCGTCGTGTCCGTGTCCGTTGTGGTGAGACATGGGTTACCCTCCATACGGTCTTATAAGGAAGATTATCCATCCCAGAAGCGCCACGCAGGCGAAGATGACCAGGGCATAAATCTGCCCCCGCCCGTTCTGGGTATAGCGGAGCCCTTCGCCCGTCATGGCCGTTGCCCTGGCAGAGCCGTTCACGGCGTTGTCCACCAGGAGCATGTCGATGAACGACCAGGCGCTGCGGTACACAGGCAGAAGCACCTTCTGGGCGGCGATCATGTATGCGTCGTCAAAATACCACTTGTTCCACGAGACCTCATAGAGCGGCTTGAGGTTCTGCTTGACCCACTCGTTGAGCTTTAACCTGGCGGGCGCCATGTAAACCATGTAGGCAAGCACGATGCCGGTAAGCGACACTGCCGTGGATGCGGCCATGACCTGCCAGTTGAGCGCCTCGGCATGGACGTGGCGGAAGTAGAGGAACTGCGCAAACGGGGTTTCGAACGCCCTGGGGGCCTGCGAAAAGAGCTCCGACCAGGCCTCGGGATTGACCCCCAGGTAACCAGAGACAATGGACGGCACGGCAAGAACCGCCAGCGGCGTGGTCATGACGCCCAGTTTCCAGCCCTCCGGCTTCGGCTTGCCGGTGCCCTTGTATTCCCCTTCGAATGTAAGGAAGTAGACCCGGAACATGTAGAAAGCCGTAAGCCCCGCGGTCAAAACCAGCATCCAGGCTAGAAGGTCATGTCCGGGACCTTGATAAGCAAAGGCTGACGAGATGATTTCGTCTTTGGAGAAAAAGCCGCTGAACCCCGGCACGCCCGAAATGCTGATGGTGCCAA
>DATNRD010000283.1:0-7083 GCA_036703665.1 Candidatus Obscuribacterales bacterium | reverse complement strand
TAAACCAGTGGCACCACCCTTGGCTATTTGAGCGCTGCTGGTCTGTGCCGCCAGCCAGCGGCCGGCGGCTCTTTGCTGTCCGCTGTGACCGACCTCGCGCTGCCGCTGGCTGCCGCTGGCGCCACGGCAGATCTGGTTGCCCAGCACAAGGGACAGGATGAGGATAGCCAGGGGAAGTAGGCAGCGTCTTGCCGGCGGTCCGATTAACATGGGTACCGAAATTTCTGCCTGCAGCCGGAGTGCCCGGGAGGATGGCAGCGCCTGCTGCGGTCTTGAAACGACAAAGGGCCATCCTAACACAGCCGGTGTTAGAATCAGGTTTTCGTTTAAGCATGTTGACCCGCTCAAGGGAAAGGTAAATGTCGGCTCGGGCTTTTCTGCTCTTCAGCTTCTTTTCAAGTCTTGTACTCAGCCCGGCAGCGTTGGCGCAGGCGCCCAGCGCCGTTGACTGCACCTGGGGGCGCGGGCATCCTGCCCGCTCCGAAGCAGGCGGGACGCCTGCGTCCCCAGGGTTCACATCCGACTCCGTCGTCAGCTCATGGGCGTTGGCGCAGGCGCCGGTGCCCGGTCAATCAGCCACCGTCGTAGCCCCCGGTGCGCCCGTGCCAGGACAGCAGCCAGCCGGCAGCCCCGCTGGTCAGGGTGCGCCGGCTGTTGTATCAGGTACGCCGGCTGCGGTACCTGGGGCGCCTGTGCCCGGCTTAGCCGCACCGGGGACGCCGTCGGCATATCAGCAGCTGCCGCTCAGCGCCAACGATGCGCAGTCTCGCTTGGACGAGCTGCGCAGTCTGCTGCCGGGGGCCCGGCCAAAAGACTTGCAGGAGCCGGTTTACCAGATGTGCGAGTGGCTGACCGACATGGCGGAGGCGCATTACAAGCTGGCCAACAGTTTTTCCAAGCACGACTCCACCAGAGCACAGGCGGAATTAGAGCGCCGGACGGGGCAGAAATTCAGCCATCTCAAAAACGAGGCCCAGCTCCTCAAGGCCGAGCTTTTGATCCGCCAGCAACGCTACCCCGAGGCTCTCGGACCGCTGGTCGAGGTTGTGGTGGCCGAACCGCGCACGGCAACCGGCCAGGCGGCATACAAAAAGCTAAAGGAGATTGGCTTTGCCGAGGAAGCTCAGCTTTCAGCCGGGAAGCCGGCCGAGCCGCAGGCTCCTGCGCCGGCCCCACCCGTGGTGGCGCCGGGCGGGGCTGCTGCCAACGGCCCGGCTGCCGCACCGCCTGCATCCGCACAGAAGGCGTCTGCTAATACGCCGGTCGGCGTGCGTCCTGCCGCCTCAGCTCCGGCCAAGCCAAACAGAGCTGCTCCAACGGCGCCGCTTCGCACGCCGACGCTATGGCTTACCGGTTCGCCGGCAGGCTCCCGCTGAACCTCGGCCTGGTTTCGGGGCGCGGCACGGCTGGCGATACCATATGTGGTGCCACTCTCCCGGGTGAGGGCGGGGCACCTGGGAATTGCGCGGTCGGTTTTGAGGGTTGAGGTAAGGCAAGCCGACTTTTTTGAGGTCGGATAGAATCGTGGTAGCAGATCAGCCATGTCCCAACGCACCTTGCCAGGAGGCGCAACATGAAAGACCGAGTAAGACAAGGGTTCAGCTTTGCCAGAGCGTTTTTCCTGGTGGTCCTGCCGTTGACGGCCTGTCCGTCTACTCTGGCGGCCGAGCCGTTCAAGCTGGGAGTGCAAGAAAAGGCATACATCGAATCGGCCCCACCCATGTCCGGCTATGCCGAGTACCCCGCCTACCCGAGCGCGCCGCCACGTATGGCTCCGATGCAGGGCAGAGCCGGCACTGCCGCGCCGCTGCAGGGTGGCGTGGGAACCACCGCCCCGCCCAGACCGCCTATTCAGGCGACCGTCCAGAAGGTGGCACTCCCACCTGCCTTTCTGGGCGTCTGGAACGTGCAGGGACAACGGACCAAGGTCGAGGCGCAGCCCGAGTTTCAGGAAGGCGCACAGCGGGCCTTTGCCATGACAACCAGCACAATCTGGGAGATTGCCGGCGATCCAGGCAGCGGCTACATGCTGGCCTCCAATACCGGCGTGCGCACACAGCTCGTGGTCGACAAGGTTCAAGGTGGTACGGCTTTCATCCGCTACCAGCATCCAGTGGGCAACACCATGGCTCAGGAGGCTCTGGTTCTGCAGCTGCAACCGGGCGGAGCCCAGTTCCAGGGGCTGGAGAGGATTGCCATCGTCAAGCAAAACCAGCCGCCCCGGGCTAAGGTCACGTATCAGCTGGTCGGCACCCGCCAGCGCTGATTACAGTAAGCGCCTGGCAAGTCTTGCCGCCTGCGCTCGCGCCTCCGGCTCGCTCTCCGCCATTGAGCGTTGTGTTCTCGCCGCCTTATTGTGCGTCCGCTCTAGAGTCCGCCTTCGACAGCCAGTGTCTGCGACACCGACGATTTCAGGTCCTGAAAAGCCTCCCGGAGCTGCGTTTCCAGCTGACCGGCCGTGGCATGCGCCTGCCGTATGCGCTCGGCTGAGCTGGCCAGCGGGCGGTCGTCCGGGCGCCCTCGAGATTTGGCGTAGGACTTCTCCACCTGCTCGAGTTGTCTTAAAGCTTTATCCAGGTTGCGCACCATTTCCTTGGTGTGCCGCAACGATTGGACCACGTAAAAACCTGTGGACCCCGGACCGCGGGTCAGATTCATCATCATGATTTGCTCCCGGTCGAACTTCGGCGCGGGCGGCGGCTTGGCCGGCTTGCGCGCTTGCCCCGGGATAAGCAGCAGCGAAAGCATAAGGGCGGCAACCGGGGCCGTCCACGGTGGCGTTCCTCTTGTGAGCTTCATCATGAAGATTGCGCCAGGTCGAGAAGATAGCCTGCACAATTGTAAGATCATCGTGTGCTAAGTTCCAGCTTGTCCGAGAGGGACCGGCTTCGTATGGGGCTACAGACAGGCTCACTCAGGATTGGCGCGTGCCTTATGCCGGCAGCTCTTTGCCTGGCGGCCACCTGGCCGGCTGCAGCGGGATTGGCAGCCGAATTGAAGGGGGGCAGCGGCAGGCAAGCCGGCCAGGCTCCTGTTGCGGAGTCTGGCGCAGCCTGGCAGCTGGTCGAGCCGGACAGCTCCCACACAGAGTCTGTCGCGGCCCTTACCCTGGCCGGACAGGGCAAGGCGCAGCTCCTGGCCAGGGGGCTGGAGCTGGCCAGGAAGGGGTCGGTGGATCAAGCAATCGAGCACTTTAAGGAGGTGGCAAAGCGCGATCCAGGCAACGTAACGGCGCGCAATAACCTTGCCGTGTGCCTCAAACGACGCGGGCAGCTCGACGAGGCCATAGCCGAGTACAGGAAGCTCATCGCCGAGCACCCCGCCCGAGCCGAGCTGCACAACAACCTGGCGGCGGCGCACCTGGCCAGAGGCGACTTGAAACAAGCACTGGAAGGCTTCTATCAAGCCATTCACCTCAAGCCTGATTACGCCAGCGCGCACTACAACCTCGGACACGTCTTGTATCTTAAGGGAGATTACGCCGGTGCCGTCAACGCCTACCAGCAATCCCTCAAACTGGAACCAGGCCAGGCCGCCGGCCATCGTGACCTGGGCGATGCCCTCAAGGCGCTTGGTAAGCCCGAGAAAGCCCTGGTCGAATACAGATCCGCCGAGCGCCTGGGCGACCAGACCACAGCCCTTAAACTGCGCCTGGCCAAGGCCTACAGGCAGATGGGCGAACTCAACCAGGCCCGGCAGGTACTCGAGAAGCTCCTTGCCAGGGAGCCCGAAAACGTCGAAGCGCTGGATCAGCTCGGTTCGGTCCTCTGGCGGCAAGGCAAGACCGCACTGGCGGTAGCCAAGCTGGAAAGGGCGTTGGAAATCGACCCGCGCTATGCCCAGGCTAGAAACGACCTTGGCATAATTCTCTACGAAAGGAAGAGATACGGCGATGCGGTGGCCGTCTGGCGGCAGGCGCTCATGCTGCGACCGGACTATGCCGAGGCGCACTACAACATGGGCAACGCGCTCTTCCGGGCGGGGCTCTACGAACAGGCAGCCGATGCCTTCCGCGAGGCCCTGCGCTACAAGCCTGGCGATGCCAACGCTCACAACAACCTGGGTCTGGCGCTCATCAAGCTGGGCAGAACAGATGAGGCAATAAGCCAGTGGCAGGAAGCGATCAAGCTCAAACCCGACCTTGCTCAGGCGCATCTTAATTTAGGGCGCGCCCTGAGCAGGAAGAAGGGTCGAGGCGCCCGTGAGAGCTCGTAAATCGACGGGCGGCGGCAACGCGGTATCATATGGGGCTGCCCATAGCCCCGCTTCTGGATCTCCGTAAATGCCGTTCGGTCAAGAAAAATTCAACCTCGATTCAGCGCTTGCCAGCGCCTGGCAAGCGTTCCAGGCGGTCGTTTGCCACATAGGTTTTGAAGCGGCCCTGCACGGGCTGGCGTTCGCTTTCCTGCTGGGGCTGGCAGGACTGGTTTTTATCAGGCGCGGGCAGCGCTTCGGCCGGCCGCTCGTGGCTGTCTGCTTTAAGCTGTCGCTGTTTTGCCTTGTGCTCATGCTTCCCGGGGTAATGGCCCTGGTCCTGTCCGGAAGGCTGCCGGCGACGGGCACTCTCAAAATATCGTCGCTGGGATTCATTGTCTTCTGGAGCCTCATCAGCCTGCACCTGTCGGCAGAAGAGATGAACTTCGAGTGGTTCTGAAGGGGCTACCAGGCACACCAGGAACCGCTGTACTTGGGTATAAGTGCTATTGGCGGCTTTCTTTTGCCGAGGTGGGCTCCTGCGGTATTTCCGCGTATGACTGATAACGAACCAGTTCCGACTGCAGCTGCTAGCGATCCGCTAGGGCTTAAACCGGGCGAAGTTTTCTGGAACAACTACCGGGTTGTCGGCATTATCGGCAAGGGCGGGGTCAGCACCGTCTACAAGGCCGAGAATGTGCAGACCAAGCAGTTGGTCGCCATCAAGCTCTTGCATGCCCAGAAGACTCGCGACGAGGAGCTGGTTCGCCGGTTCGTGCGCGAGGCGCAAACCACCAGCAAGCTCGATCATCCGCATGCCATCCACATTTACGAGTGGGGCATAGACAATCAGGGCCGCCCCTTCATGATCATCGAGTTCTTGAGCGGCGAAACGCTGGCCAGGCGAATTCAACGCACGGGTGGGCTTCACTACCAGAAGGCAGTGGAGATCATGGAGCAAATCTGCGCGGCCGTCGGCGAAGCGCATGCCATGGGCATCATCCATCGCGACCTCAAGCCGGAAAATATCATGCTGACCACCCATAACGGGCTCGAGGACTTCGTCAAGGTGGTCGATTTCGGCATTGCCAAGCTGGAGGCATCCGACGATGCCAACGCCGTGGCGCAAGCGGCTTTGACCAGGACAGGAGCGATCCTGGGCACTCCGCTTTATATGTCGCCCGAGCAACTGCGCGGGCGCAAGGCTGACGCCCGTTCGGACATTTACAGCCTGGGTGTGATCATGTACGAAATGCTCACCGGCAGGCCGCCGTTCGCCTCCAAAAATACCGCCGAGGTCGTGGTCGGGCATCTCAACATCACGCCGGAGGAGCCGCCCAAGGTGCGGATGGACCTCAACATTCCCGAGATAGTCAGCGACGCTGTCATGCGTGCCCTGGCTAAGAACCCCTGGGAGCGTCCCACGACCGTTCAGGAGTTCTGCAACAGCCTGCTCAAGGCTGCCGAGAAATCTGAAAAACGCAGGCCACCTGCTCAACTGGTGCTCGAGCCGGCAGAACCGCCGCCGGCGGCCACGCCGACGCCGCGTGGCATGGTCATCGACCCCGTGCGAAAGGTGTGCCCGAACTGCAAAACCGTCTCTTCAGGCACCAATTTCCGCTATTGCCTCAAGTGCGGGCAGGACAACACCGGGCGCTGGCTGCCGTACCATCAGAGCGAGGCGGAAAAGCCGGGTGTCCTCGGGCTGTTGAAGCCGGTGGTGCGCCGGCAGGTGCTTTTACTGGCGCTGGGGGCGGTGCTTGTCTGGTCGGTGTACGCTTACCTGACCGCTCCCAGGGAGCTGACCGGCAAGTTCGCCGCCCGGCTCGACCGTGAACTGTTTGCCGGCAACCCGCTTCTCAGTCAGGCGCTGTCCAGAAAGCTCGCCTTCCAGAATCTTAAGATTCTCGTCTCGCAGCAGGGCGGCACCGTATCCGGGCTGGTTACCACCAGGTACGGGCAAGGCGAGGTACACGGAAAGGTTTCCCAGGTCAGTCCCATGCTTGTCTCCTACGAACTGGAAGGCAACATCTCCAGACCGGAAGGCAACCTGGAACTGGAGATGGCGGGCACCTTCGACAAGATCTTCCGTTCCGACGAATGGAGCCTGAAGGCGTTCTTCCACGGACCCAAGACCAAGCCGGTCACGGAGTTCTCGCGCATGAAACTGTTCGAGATTCAGGAGCAGAAACCCAGGTGATGTGAGCGGCCCACAGGCCCGCCTGCGGGAACACAGCAACGGCGGCGGCAGTCTGGTTTGTACAACGGCTCAAGCAGCGAGGTGTTGCGATGCGTTTTTATTCCGGGCTGATTGTCAGCTTCGCGCTGGCGGCGCTGGTGTGTTCCGGCAGGGCGCTTGGGCAGTCGTCGGACTGGTACCGCACACACGGTACGGCCACCGGGCAGTGGGGGGCGCCGGGCGCCGGTGCCGCCACCGGCAGCCGACCCTTCGGGGCGCCCGGTGCTGTCTATCCGGGCACTTACCACCTGAGGAACCAGCCCGGTGTGGGGTTCTTCTACCACAATCCCGCCTACCAGCTGCCCGGCTATCCCGTCTACGGGCTTCCCCAGCCTGTGCCCGGCGGTCTTTATGGCATGACGCTGGGCGGACAACGGTATATCTTCTGGAAGGCGCCGTCCGGCTATTACTACCCCTGGGCGCACCGCACCTATTACGGTGTCATTCCGCCGGTTGTGATCATCAACGAAAGTACTACGACACCCGCGCAGCCGCCCCTGTCGACGGTATTCGACGACCTGAACAGATTCATCGAGGACTCGCACGAAAAGAACAAGCTGTCGCAGCCCGACTACGAGCACCTGAGCCGCCGGTTGAAGGACCTCAAGGGCAAGGAAAGATCCGCGCGAATTAACTTGGGTGGCCAGCTT
>DATNRD010000282.1:0-2886 GCA_036703665.1 Candidatus Obscuribacterales bacterium | reverse complement strand
GTTGAAGTTGTCGGTTGCCAGCGCGCCGTCCATGAGCAGGCGGTCCAGCCCCTTGGTTACGTTGTAGAGGTCCTCGAGCTTCGGCAGCTTCGTCTCGCGGCCGCTCTGGACTCGTTCCTGGAAGTTGAAACTGCCTTCCTCGAAGGTAACCAGAAACTCGATGACGGCGGCGTTGCCGGCCATGCGCCCGAGACGGGCCTGAATCGGCTTGCCGTTCTCGAACAGCATCCACAGCTGCTTGTTGTCTCCGGTCTGCACGGTGAGAACGCCTGTCTTCTGGCTGGTGGCGATTGACTGGAGCAGTCCTGCCGCATCGAATACGCCAAGTTCTCCTCCGATAGCCGCAGCCGTCTTCTTCGCCTTGAAGGCCTTGGGAACCTGTTGGGCGTGGCAGACTTTGTTCCTGCCGAGCTCCTCTTTGACGTAATAGAGCGCCGTGTCCGCCTTGCTCATCAGCTCCTCGGCATTCTTGCCGTCCTGCGGGTAGCTGGCTACCCCCAGCGAGATCGTCCAGCGGGCGATGCCCCCGGGCCAGTCGCCTTTGGACTCGACAGCCTGCCTTATCCTTTCAGCAACGGACAGGGCTTTTCTGGAGTCGGCGGCTTCCATGACGACAACGAACTCTTCGCCGCCGTATCGGATCAGATAATCACCGGGGCCGGTAGAACGCTCCAGGGAATCCTGCGTGCGCACGCACTGCTTGATCGTCTTGGCAAGCTCCTGGAGCATCTGATCGCCTGCCTGGTGCCCATAAGTATCGTTGATGGACTTGAAGTGATCGCCGTCGATCATGATGAGCGAAATCGGGTTTTCATTCGGGTTTATTGCAGCCCGCTCGAACACCTGAGGCATGATTTCGTAGAAGAACTTCTTGTTGCGCAGCCCGGTGAGCGGGTCGGTTCTGGAGGCTTCCGTCTCTTCTTCGTAGAGCACGACCTGATAGAGCGTCCTGGCCGTGAGATCGACGACGTTCCTCAAGACGCGCAGACGCTCGTGCACCACGTGTCCTTCCTGCACGAAGTAGAAGCCCAGCATGCCGAGATTCCTGTTCTGGAATTTGAGCGGCAAGTATACGATGTTGCGTATCGAGTTCATCTGGGCGAGCTGTTGGAATCCGTAGTCCCGAAGCGCGCCCGGTCCGATCATCGAATATTGCCCGCTGGCGAGAATCTCGCGCGCAATGCCCTGATGATCGATCTTCTTGAGCAATTGCACAGACCGTTCGTCGAAGCCGAGATAAGCCTCGAGCACGGTGTCCATCTGCTTGCCGGTGCGGAAGAAGGCACCGAATATGATACTGGTCGGGAACTTGTCGTTCAGTTTCTCCAGAACGCGGTGAACTACCTGCTTGCTCGACTTGAGCGTGTCAATTTCGCGTCCGAGAGCGTTGATGAACTCTTCTTCCGCCTCCTTCGTGTGCAGCTCGGTGAGCTTCGCCTCGCGCTGGGCAATCTCCTCTTCGTACTGCTTGGTGATGAAAGTCTTCTCTTCCTGATGCTCGACGCGCGACCGCTTCAGCTCCTCCTCCTTGGCGGCTCGCGCTGCCACGGCTTCATCGTACTGCCGGCGGATGTCCTTCAGTCCTTTGCTGACGTTCTGCACCTCTGTTACGGCGCCGGGCACCTTGAGACCGCCGCCGGTGACATGGGCATATGCATCTCTTGTAAGCAGGAGCGAGTAGCAGGCGCGCGTCAGGTGGGCCAGCGGCCGGCTGACGAACGTGTGCAAGGCCAGCATCGTAACGAGCATCAGCCCCACGACGAGAAAGGAAGCGTAGCCCAGGCATACAGGAGCGTTGAGCGCCGCCAGCCCGGCCGTCAAGCTCGGCAGAATCACAGGACCGGCGTACATGCCAATGTGCAGAATCTGCCCGTTGTTGATCGCTTCAACGGCTTCGTAGTAGTGGCGCCCCTTCCAATCGAACTCGCGCGGAGCAATACCGTATTTTTGAAGGTATGGCGCGTAGGGTTTTGTCAGTGGCATCACCTTGCCGTCGGGCGTGGTTATGTAATACCAGGCGAGGTTGTACTGGTTGATTGTCTGCAAGATATCCGAGCTGGTCGGTGGCTTCTTTTTGGCACTCTCGGCAAGCTCTACGACCAGCTTGTTGGCCATTGCCGACATGAGGCGGGGGTAAGTGTAGTCCGCCACCACGCCGACCAAAAGCGCCCCTACTGCAAATATGACTATCAGCCGCACGGCCAGACAGCCCAAAAAGCCGGTGATTGCACCGACAATCTTTCCGAAGAAGCCGACTTCTGCTTCCTCCGGCATGGTAAGCGTCGCTTGATATGTCACTGCTGGTTCAATGCCTCCACCTTGCTCAACTCAATCTTAAACGTGAGCGATTCTCCCTTGTACCAGTCGGGCAGGGGCGCGTACTCGGTAGCCTGGGCGGCGGCCAGGGCCTCCTTGTCGGCTTTCTTGTTGCCCGAGCTCTGAAAGATCTCCGCCCCCACGAGATTGCCTTCCTTATCGATTGTTAGTAACAAAATGATGGGATCTAGCTGCTTTTTCGGGTGCCAGTTGGCTGCCAGGCGCATGAGCAGATCCTTTCTGTATGGGGCGATGTTACCCTTAGCCCGCATGGCTGTGGCAGGCAGAGCAGTAGCAATCGGGACTCCCCCGGCATCACCCGCTCCTGTACCGGCCCCCTGGTCTCCCGCGCCCACACCGGTTCCGCCAGTGCCCTCGCCGCCAGTGCCCGTGCCGCCTTCAGTTCCGCCCGGGGCGCCTGCCTGGGTCTGCTGCCCCGACAGCGGCTGGGTTGAGGTGGTTCCGGCCACCGGCGGGGGCGGCGTCGCCACCGGCGCCGTCTTCGGCAACACGGCTCCCAGAGGGGCCTTGATGACGTTGGTGGGCGTCATGGCCACAGGAGCCGCCACG
>DATNRD010000281.1:0-7880 GCA_036703665.1 Candidatus Obscuribacterales bacterium | reverse complement strand
TGATATCGCTGTCTCCATGAGCGGCTCCTGGATTACAAGCGTCCTGGCATGCTACCGCACCAGAGGTCCCGCCGCCGCGGTACCATGGTCCAAGAAGGCACCACGCAACTAGGCCGGGGCTGTCAACCCTCGGGCCTGGATCGACTCCAGATTGGCAACATGATTGGCGTCCCCCCACACTTCCGTCTAGGGTACCACGCACCGATCGGGTTAATGGCTGTTGAATTCGAACGGCTGTTCCTTGCTGAACCACGTCTTGAACGTGGCCGGCTTTCCGTTCGGTATACGCACAACCAGGACCCCGTCGTCCACCTGGGTAGGGAGTCCGTCGATCACAGGATATGTCAGACGCGTCACCTTGCCAACACCGAGTACGGACTGGAGGGACTCAATCAAATATGACTCGCCGCGAGTGTCTGCGCTCACACCCCTTTTTGTCCTGGCGCCGGGGCTGAACGGATCGCCGTCTACGTCTTCGGCCGTCAAGACAAGGGCGCTCTTTCTGGTTCCGGGCTCCGCGAAGCCGGGGAGCTTCTCGGCCAGCTTCCGAATCCGGTCAAACTGGACCTCCGCCACACCGCTAATCTCGTGGCTCACAACTGCAGTCCTCACGCCGTCGGGGCGCTCGACAAGAATGGCGACGGCGGTGCAGCCGCCCAAGCCGGCGGTGAAGATCATGGCGTCCTTATCGGTCGGTTTTACGCTCAGCTTGCCGATGTCGCTCATGTCCACGCTCTTGTACCGGCGGTGCCCTTGCTCGGCCAGCTCCATCGCTCTTTCTATCTGCGGGCTGAAGGTCATTTCGTAGCCGAGCCTTGTGACCTTGTCGTATGCTGTCAGTGACGCGCCTGATGGGCGACGTCCGAGCGCCAGGCTCAACCTGTCGCCTGATGCGGTCTTGGCTAGCCAGACCGGACCTTGCCCCTCGGGGAAGACATGCCTGTTGCGCAGGGAGGCATCCAGTTGCTCGGGATTGCAGACAGCAATCAAATCGGCTTGCCGGGCCAACTCTGACAGCCCGGCACCGTTTTTGGGCGCGTGTTGCAGGAACAGTGTTCGCTCGATGCCCAGTGCGGGCTGGCCACCTGCCGACCGTGCCGTCATTTCCCTGACCTTCAGCCAGGCGGACGAACCAATGCGGCCATCGAAGGCTGACAGGCCCTTCTGACCTTCCGTGACGACGAACTCTCGAGCGGTAGATCTCGTCAAGCCCCGGCTGACCGCGTCGCCTTCCGGCACATTGCCGGTCCGATCGCCGGGGCCGCGCAGGTCGACCTGGTCGCCTACAGGCTTCAAGAGACCGGACCGTGCTTCACCACTCTGGTGCCGTTGGCTGCGCGCAGGCAAGATGCTGCGTGACTGAAGCCCGCCGCCCACGGCGGCGACGCCGTCTACGCCGCCCTGGATCAATCCCCGTTTGACCACCTGCCAGAGATCGAGATCCTGTCCGGCAGCCTGCTGGCGGATCAACTCGCCCGTGGCACCGTTCGAGACACCGAATGTGGTGCCTGTCAAAACGGTCTTCAACACCGGGCTGCGCTCTACCCTGCCCAGGCTCAAGCTGTTTGCTCCTTTGAGCAGCCCGTGGGCTCCGGCAAAGACAACCACGTCGGTCAAAAGCGCTTCGCGACTGAGACTGCCCTGCACGGTGCGAGCCAGCCCCCGCGTAAGACTCAATTGCCCGCCCGGCTCCATGTAGGTCTGCCGGGTCAGCCCCAGCTCCAGTACGCGCGACGACACTCCCAGTCCCACGCCTTTGGCCGCGATGCCGACATCCTTTTTGCCCAGCAGATTGAACGTGCCTTTGAGCAAGCCGCCCTTGGCCGCACCCATGGCCATGTCGGCCAGCTGGGTCTTGAAGCTGTCGTGCGGGCGCATCTGATCCAGGGCAAACAGAGCCACCGTCCCGGCCAGTCCCACCTTGCCGCGCAGGAAGAGGGCTGCGGTCTTGAGGAATCCGCCGGCGTAGCGTGAAATCTCGTCCTGCATGGCGATGGCTTCGCGATCGCTTTTCACCTGAGCGGCTGCCTGCTCCCGAAGCTTGGACAGCGCTTGCCCGTCGCCGCTTTTGCCAGCGGTCTCGGCCTTGACGCGCAGCTCCTCCAGGCTCTTGAGCGATCGCTCGTCGCCGCCCCAGACAAAGCTTAAAACCCGCCCCAGATAGCTCTGGCTCTCGTCGTGCTGCCTGTGCGCTTCCAGCTGCTGCTGGAGGTCGACGAGCCCGCCCGACGCATGGTTGGCGCCGTTGTCCTTTGAAAGTCCATCAGGTCTGTCAAACGGCATGGTGAAGTATTGACGTTACGGCGCCAAAATATAGGCCGGCTACAACATGCAACCATGGGAGGAATACGCAGGCGCTGTTGCCTGGCTGTCCGTCAATTTATGGGCAGGCGAGCCCCCGGCTCCAGGCAAGTCCGTCGTAACCTGAACTGACCGGGCCGTTCAGCCGGCCTTGCGCTCTGGTTCTCCAGCCAGCAGATTCTCACTGAGGAATGCCTTGAGGCGCCCGAAGGACAGCATAAGAAATGCACAGCTTTCCTGAATCCTGGGCCAGTGCTCCTCTTGTATCGCTTCTTCCATGTCGAGGCAGGCATGCGCGATTTCGGCGGCGTGAACACCCAGAGCAGCACCCTTCAGTTCATGGGTAATCGCTTTGAGCTGCTGCGCATCCCGTTGATGCACGGCCGCTTCCACCCTCTCCAGTGAAGCCTGCGTCGAGGTGACAAATGTCTGCAGGATCTCCCGCGCATCCTCTTCGCCGAGCTGGTCACGTAAGGCTGCCAGGTCGACGTAATTGTGTCCGCAATGCCTCAGGCGGACGTGGGCATTCGCCCCGCCAAGCGAGTCCGCTTGCGTGGGCAGCCGCGCCCCGGCAGTCGGGGGAAGGTGCCGCTCCAGGACCTCCTTCAGCTTGCGGCGCGTGACCGGCTTGCTCAAGTAGTCATCCATGCCGGCGCTCAAGCACTTGTAGCGGTCTTCAGACATGGCATGGGCGGTCATGGCGATGATCGGGATGTGTTTGCCCGTACGCGCTTCTGTCGTTCGGATCCGTCTGGTGGCCTCGAAGCCGTCCATCTCAGGCATCTGACAGTCCATCAAGACCAGGCAGTAATCAGCGCGAGACAACGCATCGAGCGCCTCATATCCGTTAGACACGGCATGCCCGGAGAAGCCCAGCTCCTTCAGCTGCAAGAGCGCGACCTTCTGATTGACCGCGTTATCCTCAACCACCAGGACCAGCCCAGATGCTGTAGCCGTGCTGCCGGACTCCTCGCCGGCGAACTGGACAACGGGAGCCAGGGCGGCGACCTGAGACTCTTTGTCAGCTTCCCTGGTCAGAACGCTTACGATGCAGTCATAGAGCCTGGACTGGCGGATGGGCTTGGTCAAATAGGCCGAATAACCTGCCTTCAACGCTTCGGCTGCCATGTCCCTGTCATCGAAAGCACTTACCAGGATCAATTTCGTCTCCGCCAGGTCCGGGTATTTCCTTACGCTCTGAGCCAGTGCAATGGCATCGCTGTACGTGAGCTCGAAGTCGACTATGCAAAGAGAGTAGGGGGCGTTGGCAGCTGCCTCGCGGCGCAAGACATGCAGCGCCTCTTCGCCGGTTTCCGCCCTGTCGCAGGCAATTCCCCAGGATGCCGCGTAAGCCTGGATGATACCGCTGGCGCCGGGAGGTCCGTTCACCACCAGCAGCCTGACATCATGGAACACCAGCCTGGAAGGGGTGACCTGGGCACGCTTGGCCGGCCTGGCCAGCGGCACGGTGAACCAGAAACGAGAGCCTTCGCCCAGTCCGCTCTCTGCACCTATCTGCCCGCCCATCAGCTCGACCAGACGCCTGGAAATGGACAACCCCAGCCCGGTCCCTCCGTACTTGCGTGTGACGGAGCCATCGGCCTGCGTGAAAGGCTCGAACATGCGCGCCAGGGTGTCATCGGCAATGCCGATCCCGGTGTCGGAGACAGAGAAACGCACGACCACCGTCTCGTCGACCGACTCCTCGAGAGTGGCCCGCACTATTACCTCCCCTGACTCGGTGAACTTTATGCTGTTGGCGATGAGGTTGAGAAGCACCTGGCGAATACGACCGGGATCGCCGCGCACCACCAGGGGAATTTCCGAGTCGATAAAGGTCGAGAGCGACAGCCCCTTTTCCCTGGCCTTGCCGGCGGCCAGCTCTGCCGTTCCCTCCACCAGCGAGACGATCTGGAATTCGGTTATCTCCAGGCTCAGCTTGCCGGCTTCAATCTTGGAGTAGTCCAGAACATCGTTGACGATGGTCAAAAGCGTTTCACCAGAGTCATGGATGGTGACGGCATAGTCGCGCACCTCGTCCGGCAGCTGGCGTCTCATCATGAGATCGCTCATGCCGATGATGGCGTTGAGAGGCGTCCTTATTTCATGAGACATGTTGGCTAGAAACTCGGACTTGAGCCTGGAGGCCTCGACCGCCTGATCGCGAGCGTCGCTCAGTTGCTTTGCCAGCCTGGTACGCTCTGAAACATCGCGTATGAACGCCCATAGCGTCGCTGTGTCTCCGCTGCGCACGGGGCTTATGGACAGTTCGACCGGGAACTCGTACCCGTCCCTGTGCAGCACGGACATCTCGAGCTGCTTGCTGAAAATTGGGCCACCACCCGAGCTCTTGAAAGCCTCCAGGCTCTCTTTGTGCAAGTCACGGTGCGAAGCGGGAACCACGGTCTCGGCGAATGATCGTCCAATTGCCTCCTGGCGCGACCAGCCGAACATCCGTTCGGCTTCTTTATTCCAGTCTGTGATTACACCGTCTGCGTCCATGGCTATAAGCGCTTCGCAGATGGAATCGAAGGTAAAGCGTGTCTGATCCTGCAACTGCGTAAGCGCCTTCTCGATTTCCACACGCGCCTCCTCGGATTCGTCGAGCCGCCTGGCCACAGCCCAAAGCAGACCGGCAACAAGAGCCACGACGCTGACAACCAGGATTGCAGAACCAAAGGCCGGTTCGTAAAGACCCTGCGCGGCTCCCAGCAAGGTAAAGATTCCCACCATAACCGGAAGCAGGACAAGCGCAACCAGGAGGCGGCGCGCCATCCGTCCCCCGCTGTGGGGGCTGGCCAGCAAGGCGGGCAGCCCAGCCTGAGTCCGCGCCAGGAGAATCGCCGCAGAAACAAGCGCAAACGCGACGCTGTCAGGCAGCGTCATTTCAACGACTCGAGCGACCGGATGCGACCAGGACGCGCCGTACAACCAGACCGTGCACACAAAAAACGAAAACATGATGGTCATGCCGGCCAGAAGACCGGCAAGATTAGCGGCCCATCGAGAGCGCCCCTGCAGCAACAGCGTTGCCGTGCTGACAAAGATCACAGCCAGCGAGGCGCTCACGGAGGAAGGGCCGACAAGGGCGGTGGACGGAACTGCCGCTGAGGTCAGGATAATGTGGTGTACAAGCTCGCGCAAACCGGGGACCGTGAGCACCAGGCTCGCCACCCCGATAAGCAGAGCCCCTGCCCCGTACAGCGTTACTTCCAGCCTGTTGCCGACTGTTTCAGGCTCCCGCATGAGCAAGCGCAGGGCAATGGCCGTGAGCATAACGGCCAGCGCGCTGGCAGCTGATGCGATGCCGGCCCCTGCAATCGGCTGCTGCAGAGCCGGCACGCCGAACAGCCAACCTGCCAGAACCAGACTGCCGTAGATGAGAACGAGGGCAATCAAAAGGTTGGATGCAAGCCGGAAACGTTCTTCAAGAGGGGTCTGTTGGGAAGGATTCATACGCTGTCATCACCGAATCCCCCGTTCAGGCTCACCTGAGGCCAATGTAATTACCCCCATTTTACTATTAATCGGGGGGATACGCTCGTTGGTCCAAACCTTGTCTGGTCGTCTCAGCGAACCAGGAAAAAAACCGAGGGAACCAGGGTGAGGAAGAAGCTGATGATCATCACCCAGATAACCGCCTTGTAATGCTTGCGAAAGAAACTAAGCATGCTCTCTTACCTTACGCCCATAGGGTAGCAGATTTACAGCCCGACCAGAAAGCTGACGGCGACCGGCCGCGCCGCCGGAGATCACCCGGTCTGGGAGCCATTGGTGCCGTCCTCGGAGCCGTGCAGGGCCGTGTAAATCCTTTCGGCCAGGCTGCCCGGCACTCCCGGGGCCGCTCTTATCTCCTCCAGTGTCGCCTGTTTCAAGCGGTCGAACGACCCGAAATGCTCGAGCAACGACTTGCGCCGGGCAGGTCCCACCCCGGGCAAAGCGTCGAAACCGGAAACGAGGGCACGCCTGGCACGCAGCTTGCGATGAAAGTTCACGGCGAACCGGTGAGCCTCATCGCGCACTCTCTGCAAAAGATGCAGAGCTTCGCTCCGCCGGGGCAGGGCGACCGGTTCCTGTTTCTGGGGGAAGTACACTTCTTCTTGCTTTTTCGCCAGCCCGATCACGTCTATTTGGCAGGGCGGCAGCTCTGAAAGAGCTTCCAATGCAGCATTGAGCTGTCCTTTTCCGCCATCGATGATAACCAGATCCGGGAGCGCCTTCTTGCTTTCGATAATCCTCCGGTAGCGCCGCCCGACGACCTCCTTCATGGACGCGAAGTCATCGGCCTTGCCCTCCACGGACTTTACCTTGAAGTGTCGATAATCTGATTTGCGCGGCTGCCCATTTTCAAAAACCACCATGCTGGCAACGTTGTCCACGCCCTGGATGTTGGATATGTCGAAGCACTCGATTCGGCGCGGCAGCCTGGTAAGTTCCAGCTCCTCTTTGAGCTTGACTAGAACGGCCAGAATCTTCTGGCTTTCGCTGGAATCCTCCTCCGACTGCTTCTCGAGAGCCTGCATGGCGTTCTTGCCGGCCATCTCAATCAGGGCGGTCTTCTCGCCGCGCGTGGGCACTGATACCTTCACCTGCCGCCCAGCCCGCTGGCTGAGCATTTCGCCAAGAGCCTCGCTGTCTTCGAGCCGGTGCTGAAGAAGCACCTCCTTCGGCAGGGCAATATCTTCGCAGGCCGTGTAATACTGATCGACAAAACTCTGAAACGCCTCGTCCCAGCGGGTCTTATCTACAAGCGGCAGGCAGACGGTCTCGGACGAGGTGAGCTTGCCTTCGCGAATGCGCATGATGCAAAGGCAAACCAGGCGGTCGGTGTGCGCCTCGGCTAGCACGTCCTGGCTGATCTGGCTGTCCTGGAAGAAGACCTGCTGTTTCTCGATCACCCTCGTAAGCGTGAACAGCCGGTTTCTGATCTTGGCCGCCTGCTCGAAATCGAGTCGCTCGGCGGCCTGCTCCATCTCCTGGCGCAGTTGCAAGACAACTTCCCTCTGCCTACCGGCCAGGAACAGCTCCACCTGCTCGACCATGCGATTGTAGAAGCCCTCCTCGACCATTTTCTGGCAAGGTCCCAAGCAGAGTCCGATGTAATAGTTCATGCAAGGCCGGTCCTTGAACAACGGTGTCTTGCGCTGGCGCATCGGGAACACTTTGCGCAGCACCTTGACCGTTTCCCACATGGCACCGGTTTCCACGTAGGGACCGAAGACCCGCGCCTTTGGATTTTGCTGTTTGAACCGGATCGGGTCGCGCACCATGATGAGGCGTGGGAACGACTCGTCGTATGTGATGGCCAGCCAGGGATAGCGTTTGTCGTCCTTCAGGTGCACGTTGTAGCGCGGCATGTGCTTGCGCACCAGGGTCGCCTCCAGGATGAGCGCCTCTTTCTCCGAATTGGTCAGGACCGTGTCGACATGCGCCACCCGTGGCATCATCACAGCCAGCTTCGGCCGCTCCGCCCAGGATGCCACATTCCAGTAGGACCTCACGCGCGACCGCAGGCCGGCGGCCTTGCCGATGTATATGATGCCTCCCTGTTCGTCCTTGAACAGGTAAACACCGGGAGC
>DATNRD010000280.1:0-4935 GCA_036703665.1 Candidatus Obscuribacterales bacterium | reverse complement strand
GGAACTCAGCGCCGCTTCTGTGCCTGTCATCCTGGGGATGAATGGCGAGGCATTGCTGGACTGCATGAGCAGCCTGTACGTCAACGAATCGACCGGCGACGCCGTGGCCCGCTTCGTGCTGGCCAAGGCAGCCGATCGGCTGATGGCCGAAAGCCCCGCGGTGCAGGCGGTGATGCGAGCTCTCGACGCTCGCTTCGAGGTCGTCGAGCGTGTTCGGAAAAGGGACAGCGACCGCGCTCTCGATGAGCTGGCGCAGCGCACGGATGCGAGGTTCGCTGAGCTGGCTCGCGAAACGCAGTGGAAGTTCGGTGTGATAACCGACTTGCATGCAGCCCGATCTGACCTGCTCCTGCGCGAATTTGCCGGTCAGCAGGACCAGGCGAGTGATTGTCCTAAGTGCTCAGCCGGCTTTGCCGGCCTGAATCTGCCGGACCCGCAAGGTCTTTACAGAAATGGGCATGAACTGGAGGATCTCTGGTTCCACGAGCACGACAGGGAGCTCATCGAGGCCGGCAAAAAGGATAAGCAGGCCGGCTGAACAGGGCAGTGTACGCGAGCTTGCCTTCATTCATTAGGTGATAACGTGCGGAGCGGATAGATTTGCAGCTGATTTGCTCCCCCGCACTCCACCAGGCGGTTTGTCGGGCTCTGGCGCTCTCTCCGGCAGGCCGCCCTTCTTGTTTCCTGCCAACCCCCAACCATGGAGGTGCACTTGACCGAGTCGACCCTCAACACCGAAGCCTATGAGAACGCGCTTTTCGATCTAAGCCGGTTTCTGTTCTCCGCCATCCTCGTGCGCGATGCCGCGGATGACGAGCTGTGGAGCCAGCGCGTGCAGACGCTCGAGCACAACGGGCTGCTGTCGTTTCTCCTGCCCTCACCCTTCAAAGCGGCCCCCATCGAGGTCGATGAGAGCCGGCTGGAGGATGCGCGCTATCGCCGCCACCTGGTGCGCAAGCTGAAGGCGCCGCGTCCCGGCAAGCACGTGAGCGTCCGGGTTGCGATCAAGCGAGATGAGCTGAGCAATGCGGCTTACCTCGCCGATATCTGCAAACTGCTCGCGTACAAGTGGGTCAGCAAGCTGCTTCCTGACACCGATTGGACGGAGAAGCTTCTCCTGCTCAAGCAGGATGAGCGGATCCTGACGCGTGCGCTGGATACGATGCGCATGCATCAGTCTGACGGGAAGAGAGTGGCGCAGCTTGTCATGCGTCTGACAGCTGAAGAAATCCTGGATGGCAACACGCGCATGCAGGAGATTGTCTCCAGCATGAAGGCCGAAAGCGCCAGGGTTGTGGCCGATGTTTCAGCCCGCATCGCTCAGATGAACTCTGGGGTGCTTGCGGAAGCCACTGCCGCTATTGCCAGAATCACGGCCGACGCAGGCAGGCAGTGCGATGCCTACCTCGAGGTAATCCGCAGGGACGCGGAGGCGGCTCGAGCGCGCACCGATAAGGTGCTATCCGAGTGCGCCCCCGATCCCGATCCGGAGGCTTCCTGGAGGCGGGCCATGGAAGCCCGCGAACGCGAGAGGAAGCTGGCCAATCGTCGGGGAAACCGGCTCTGGTGCGCCTTCTTTCTCGTGATCTTCGGGGTGCTGGCACTGCACGCGGAGTTCGGCGGCTTCCGAGCGATCGACTACCTGATCGAAGTTGCTGAGCGGCTTCTGGCTGCCGGCTGATTTCAGCCAGAAAGCGCTCCGGCTGCTAAATCCGGACATGCAAGCCGTGGCTTCCACGCATGCCTGTCCTCCATCCATCCGTAATCTCAACGGAGTCCATCATGCCTGCAGACAACAGCCTCACCCCGCTGCTGGCAGGGCAGCAAGCCGCTCACGGAACCGACGGCTCGTCGCTCAGTCAGCTTGGTCGCACTCGTGAGGAAATCTGGTTCCGCAAGCGCGACGCGGAGCTGATTGCCAAGCTCAAGCCGCAGAAACCCTCGACCGGCAGCCCGCCAACAAGCCCTACACCGGTCTTTGCGGCGGAGAACAGCGAGCTGTTCAATCGCCGGGTGCAGCACGAGGCCTCGCGCAACGCCAGCCCGCGCGGTTCCTGGTTTACCGAGCCACTTGCTCACAGCCGGGAAGACGCCTGGTTCCGCCAGCGCGATCGTGAGCTCATCGAGCAGATGAGGAGTCGGCGCTCGTGAGCTTCGCCTTAAGCCTGGTCGTTTCGCTGGGACTGGTCGGCACGTTCATGCTGACCAGGCGCGCGATCCTTCGTATCCCTCGCGGGTACGTGTATGCCACGCCCAACGCTGCCTTCCTGACGGCGCTGGTGGTGCTGGCAATTGTTCATCCCGGAGCGGCAGCCGATTCTGCGTTCGAATGGCTGCAGAAGCTGCTCATACTGGCAATGTGGCCGATCGGGATGTACTGGCTCTACGATTACGCGTTGCGTAGCTAGAGCCGCCCGAGATGAGCAAGGCAAGTGCACGCAGAAGGCACACCTTGCTTTTCTTGCCGCGCAGAAAGGAAGCTCTCCGCCGTGCGCTCAACACTTTTATCTCTTTTGCTTATCGTTACTAAAAATGATGGTAGGAGACAAAAATGTGTGAAAAGCCTCAACGGGCCTGTCAGATGCAGTTCGAGTCCGGCTCTACCCGGTCGGAACCCTAGGCAAATAGCCAGGTGTTATGCATAATGGGAGTACTGTGACAGCTCGTACCCGGCTTGCAGTCTGGCATTAGAGGGTTTGCATGGCGGCCGGCAGTGAGTGTGATCTCTGCCGAGGCTGACAGGAGAAGCACTGTTACAGGGTCTGGCACTCCAACGGGAGCCGGGAGCGTACCCGGGCCCGGCAGGTATCGCATGTTCAGCTCGCTCCGCTATCTAGCACCACTTCTTATGACGTTCATTCTGGCTGCCGGGCCGGGCGACCGCCGCGCCTGCGGTTCGACGGACGCTCTGGAAGCAGTCACCCAGCGCCCTGAGATCCCTGTTGTTACGCTTGCGGACAGGCGCGCCATTGAGCTGGAGCGCCAGTACGAGCAGGTCTGGAAGATCATCAACGACAACTTCGTCTACCGCGACAGGCTGAGCCGCTGGGATGCATGGCGGGGTTGCTTCAACGGTCGCATAAGGACGCGGACCGAACTCGAACACGCCATCGAGACCATGTTGGGCTCGCTGAACGATGATTTCACTTACCTGCGCAATGCCTCCGATACGAGCAATTACAGGCGCCGGCAGAGCCGGACCAATGTGGTCGAGTGGCGAATGCTGCCAGGCCGGGTGGGGTATGTGCGCATCACCACATTTGGGTCGCGGAACGTGGCAGACGAGTCCCTGTCTGCATTCCGCCACCTGAAAACGGCCAGAAGTTACGTGGTGGATTTGCGCGATAACGATGGTGGTGACATAGCGCAGTCGAGCAGGGTTTTCGGCATCTTTTGCCAGGAGGGGAAGTTTGCCAGTTTTCGGGCGTACGCTTCTGGCAGGCCGTACGCTGAAGAATTGTTGCTTCAGAAAGACGTCTGGGTGTCTGTGAAAGACGGTCTGCCCAGCGAGAGTGAGCGCGATCCGTGGCTGGCCGCGGATAAGCCGGTAATCGTTCTGGTCGGGCAAGACACCAGGTCCGCCGCCGAAATGCTGGCCGGCGCGCTCAGAGATAATGGCAGAGCCAAGCTCGTCGGTACCCGGACATTCGGCAAGGGGCTGCTGCAGAAGGTCTGGCCCCTCGATGATAACCTGTCGCTCAAAGTTTCCGTGGGACGCTGTTTCTTGCCGAGCGGCATTTGCGTGCAGGGAGTAGGGTTGGACCCGGACTATGTAGTCGGTAGTTTGCCGGGGCGCGACTGCCAGCTGGAGGAAGCCAGGCGTATTCTTGTGTCGACTCATCTGACGGAGGGACGCTGACGGCTTTGCCATTTGCAGCATGCCTGGCGCGATGGCCAGCATCGCGCTTGCCGGGCTCTGTTATCGAACGGTTCGCGCCACGGTACACGCCAACATGCACCATGTAAGGCAGCACCGGCTGCGCTCTACTTGCGCAAGACCCACTCATAGAGGCAACGAGAGTCCATGCGCCTTATGACGCCATTCTCGCTCTAAGCGTGACTAGAATACCCAGTCGAGAATCGACCCCACCAATCCGCCATCATGGTATCGATAATGGTGCCTGGTGCTATGCCAGCCGTAATGCGTGCCCCAGTGCAACCCCGAATCAGGAGACCAGTGCAACCCGCGGTGCCACCCGACGTGGTGGCGGCTGTAATACGGATCGTAATAGGAGCCACCGTAATAGTAGCTGGGATAACCGTATCCGTATCCATATGGGCTGACGTAGAAGCTCTGGGCCGATGCACCGGCGCTAGGGGCAAGGGTCAGAAAGCCCGTTGCGAGAACAGCAAGAAGCGTGTTTCTGAATCTCATGTAATCACCTCCAGACCGTGCTTCTCGCATGTGTGCAGACGACCGTGAACCGCCTCTGTTCCCGCGGTCCAGGAGCCGGATGAGCGCTGGTCCCCGTGGTCGGAGCCATTGCGGAATTTTCTTCCAGTCGCCGAACAGGCTCCACGTGAGCATTCACGTGACACGTTCGGCAGTCGGCAAGAATCCGCCGGGCCCCGAAGATACTCAGTGACAGCCGTTAGACATCCGCGATCAGCACAGCCGATGCGCTTCGTGCATCGTACCTACTGAGCGCGCTAGCGCGCGGGGGGCGGGCGGGACGCCCAATACCGTTGACTTAACCTGGGGGCGCGGACATCCTGCCCGCTCCGAAGCAGGCGGGACGCCTGCGCTCCCAGGGGTTTCGCTGACGCACTTCACTGAACATGTACCGGGTTCCACCTGAATTATTCATACATATAGTAGAGGTGCGCTCACTGTAAATCTTCGGAGGCGCGCTAGCGGAGCGGTTTGTGAAGGATCGTCGGCGAAGATATCCGGTAAAGATCTGATGGATACAAGACTTCGTCGAGGCGGGGTCT
>DATNRD010000279.1:0-8649 GCA_036703665.1 Candidatus Obscuribacterales bacterium | reverse complement strand
AACACGCGGCAGGCCCGCCAGCAACATCGCATCTACAACGGCGTGTCCAGCGGCGCCCTGACCCCCAGGGAATATGCGCGCTTGCAGAAGAAAGAGTCCATGCTCGCCACTAAAGAGGCTCAGATGCGGGCCTCCGGCGGTGGGCTCACAGCCAAAGAGCGCATGAAGCTGGAAGCCGGACAAGACGCGTTGAGCGGGGCCATCTACAAGCAGAAGCACGACGCCCAGACGCGCTAGTGCCTGTCCCTGTCTTTGTCCCAATCAGTACGGGAGGCTGTTCCAGTCGCCCGTACTGGTCTTGTTACCCGCCTGACTCTCACGGCTGTCAATGGCGCTATAATCCTGGCCCGTCGCCACGGAGAGACAGGCATGGCTTACTGGTTGCTGAAAACCGACCCGGATACCTACAGCTTCGACGACCTCGAGCGTGAAAAGAAGACGGTCTGGGACGGCGTCTCGAACAATCTGGCGCTGAAGTACTTGCGTGAGATGAAAAAGGGCGACCTCGCGCTTATTTATCACACCGGCGATGAGAAATGCGTCGTCGGCATCGCCGAAATCGTAAGCGACCCATATCCCGATCCGAAGCAGAGCGACCCCAAGCTGGCGGTAGTGGATATCAAGCCGAGCCGGCGCCTGCCCAGAGCCGTCTCGCTTGCTGAAATAAAGGCCAACAAGGCCTTTCAGGATTTCCTGCTGGTCAAGATGGGACGCTTGAGCGTCATGCCGGTGTCCCAACAACAGTGGGAGCACCTGACGAAGTGAAGGACGGGAGGCCTCACGCCTCCCGTCCTTGTCCGTCGAGGAAAGGTCTTCGAGTCCCGTTGCCAACCCCGGTTGGCACGTCGCTCTATTGCTTTCGCAACTTGTTCTCGTAAGTGTTGTCCTCGCTCTCATTGGGGCGCAGACTGCCCTGGGATGACCGTGGTCTGTCGGAATTCGGCAGCTTGTCGCCCGGTACCGTCTTTTCCCAGCCTGGTTCAGAGCGCTTATGGGGGATGCCGTCGCTGGGAAAGTGGGGCTTCTCGAAGGTCTTTCTGGGGAAGGTGACAAATTCCTTGTTGCGAGCGATCGACAGAAGTCCTTCCTTGTCGAAGGTGACCCGGCCGCCGTTCTCGTCCGTGATCGTGGTGACGCCGTGCTTGGACGTAACCTGGATTCTGCCGTCGCCTCTGAAGTCCCAGGCACCGCTGGGGTAGACGATCAGCCGGTCGCCGTTGGGCATAAGGAGAATTTCCTGGCCGGCCACTCTCACGAGCGTGTCGCCCGTGGGCAGGTCATCGACGAAATCCAGCTTCTTGCCGTTGGCAATCTCCTTCAAGGCTTCCTTGACGGAGTCTCCCACTTTGCCGGCTTCCTTCTGAAGCTTGCCTTCTTCGATCTCCACGTTCGGCAGGCTTCCATGCTTCTCTGCTCCTTTGGCCCCGGCACCCTTTCCGGCGTCGGATCCGGCCTTATAGGTGTCCTCGAGCAACTTCTGGGCAGTCTTCTCAGGGGAAAAGTCCAGTTGTTCACCCTGCGAGTCAGTGGACTTCTGCAGTTCCATTGCTTCTTGCTTCGACATAACTAGTACTCCTTCACTCAGGTACGCTCACACGAGCCCTCGGCGGCGTCCTTGGGAGGCGGGGTGCCTCGCGGTGTGACCATAGTAGGCAAAGCCGCAGTGCAATGGCAGGTGCAAATGAACATACCCGGACTGTGCAATTCCACAGTTCGGGAAGACCCGGTCGGGCGCCTGGTCGAAGTTGTCTAGCCTCGCTTACGTTTTCGCTGCCTATTTTTAGGCAGGTCGTCGGAGGAATTGACGATGCGTCGCAGGGCGGCAAGCGCCTGCAAGTTCGGCCAGATGACCTCTTTCATTTCTTCCAGGTCGTAGATGCTAATCTCTCGCCGTTCGTATCGCGCACACACATCTTCCCAGAGAGCGAACAGTTTTTTGGGACAGCAGGTCTCCCTGGCTTTCTGCTGGAATTCAATGAGGTCGAACGGTTCGATGTGCGTATCCTCCGCCAGCCTTAATAGAAAGAATGGTGGGTTTTGAACCTAATGTCAAGCCGCTAAAAATATCTGATTGATATCGAATTATAGCCTTTGGAATATACAAGCGGTCGAGAAAGCATGGCCCTGATATTGATGTTGGATAGAATTGGCTTGCCTGCCGCTATTTTAATCGGGCTTGCCCGCCCGGGAACCGCTCGCCGCTGTGGTTTGCTGATCGCGAAACTCCTTGCTGAGCCAGTTCGACACATCTTGCAGGGAGCGTTGCTTGAATCTGACGTTTATGCTCACCCGCTCGATGGTGCGAGCGACCGCTCGTTGACCCGCCGTCACCGGATGCGTTCTGAAAAACGTGCGAAGGTCTGCCTCGTCTTCCGCTGCATTGAGCGAGCCGGCAGCGCTCACGACGCGGGGCACCATGTTCATCGGGAAACGATCGACGATCTCGCGCCAGTGGTCTTTAATGAACTGCCATGCAAGCCTTCTCCCGTCATGGTTTCCGAGAATCGTGCTCAGCAAGTGCGGGGCGTCCTGCGCGCGCACCTCATGAGAAAGAGTCAGGGCAAGAGATTTGCGTATAAGTGATGGCTTGCGAAAAGCTCCCAACGCCAGCAGATTTCTTTCCTCGACTTCCGGAGTTCCGGCCTCGAGCCAGCACTGCCGGATTATGTCGTAATCGGAGCTGTCCCCGTTGTAGGCCACGCTTTCTGTAATTGCATCGAGCATGTTCGGGTCGACGCTGTTGGGCTCCTTCAGGTACCGTGCAAACAAACCGCGGGCTCTGGCGATCACCTGTTCATCCTGACCGGTCGTTCCCAGCGTCTCGACCACCCGGCCTCGCAAAATCTTTGTCAGATCCGGCTCGCCCGGTTGTGCGCTCCATCCCAGCCGGCTCAAAGCTGGTGCAAGGCGATCACGTATGAGCGCCTCCATCTCGGGACGCTCGCGGTCGTCCACCACCGCATGCAAATAATTGAGCTGCCCCACCAGGGTGTCGACGACTGAAGGGTCCGAATCCGCTCTGTAGCTGGCTGTAAGTTCGAGATACTCCGAAACAGGTGTGTGCCCGGCCAACGTGAGGGCCCACTGATCGGACAGCAAGCAGAGGCGTTCTGCCGGCGACAGCCTGGACTGAATGAGTGGACCGAGCTGCCGCACAAACTGTGCTGGATGCCGTGTTCGATAGTATCCGTCTCCGCCTGCGTTGGCGAAGAACAGTTTGGCCGGCTTCGGAAGAACAATAGTGTGCGCAGCAGAGCGCACGAGGTCTACTCCGCGGCTCGGACGCGAGGAACGCTTGTCCGCTGCCGAAGGCGCCGGGATTATCGGTTTGACGCCTACCGGCACTTGCCACACCAGCGGTGTGGTCTTGCTATGCGGAGCGAGCAGAAAGCGTTGCTGGGTCAATTTGACGCGCCGTCCGTCAGCCGATGGCGCCTCCAGAGAGATGAGCGGCAGGCCTGGTTGATTCACCCATCCTTCCATAACCCCCGAAACATCTTGACCGGACGCCGCACCGATGGCCTCCCACAGGTCCTCCGTGCGTGCATTCTTGAACTGGTACTTCTTCATGTATCGCTGGAGACCGGCTCGGAAAGCGGCTTCGCCCACCCACTGCTCGAGCATTCGCAACACCGACGACCCTTTTACGTAAGTAATCTCATCGAACATCTCGTTGGCTTGCTCGGGGTTGTTCACCCGAAAACGAATGGGGCGCGTGGCCAGCAGCGAGTCGGTGGCCATGGCCGAGGACCTGGCGGCGGAGAAGCGATCCCACAGATGCCATTCAGGCATCAGGAAATCCACCGACTTTGTGGCCATCCAGGTAGCAAACGCTTCATTGAGCCAGAGGTCATCCCACCAGGCCATAGTCACGAGATCTCCGAACCACATGTGCGCCATCTCGTGGGCAGTCACGGCCGCAACTTGCTGCCGGGTGGCGGTGGAGGCTGTTTTATCGTCAACCAGGAGGAGCGTTTCTCTGAAGGTGATGCACCCCAGGTTCTCCATGGCGCCGGCCTCGAAATCGGGAATTGCCACCAGATCAAGCTTCTGCGCAGGGTAGGGGATGCCGAAATAGTTGTTGTAGTAAGTAAGAAGACGGCCAGCCATCTCCTGGGCATAGCGACCCATGCCGGCTTTGCCCGGCACGGTCCACACTTTGATCGGCACGCCGTCCACGACTCTGGGCTCGGTCGACTGAAACTTGCCAACCACGAGCGCCACTAAATAGGTCGACATTGGCGGCGTGGGAGCAAACTCGATCAGCTTCTGTCCGGTGGTCGGGTCGGTGCTTTCGGACTTTATCGGCGCGTTGGAGATTGCCGTGAGATCAGGTGCCACCAGCGCCGTTATCTGGTAGGTTGCCTTGAAGGCCGGTTCGTCGAAACAAGGGAACATCCGACGTGCGTCAGTAGGCTCCATCTGGGTGGCTGCCAGCGTGCGTCGAACTCCCCTGGCATCGTTGTAATGTGCGCGGTAAAACCCGCGCAGTCTGTCGTTCAAAGCTCCTTCGAATGCCAGCGAGATCTCGTACTGCCCCGCCGGGAGCAATTGTGGCAGCAAAAGATGCACCTGCTCCAGTTGCGGCTTTACCTCAGCCCGTATATTGCGCGTGGTGTGCGACGAGGAACCCGCCGGCCGGAGTCCGACCTTGCTTATCTGCAGCTCGGCCGCGTTTAGGACTATGGTCGAGACCGGCCTGCGTACACTGACCAGGATGGTTTCGGTTCCCTTGAACTGCGATGCTTCGAGATCCGTCTCAATGCGAAGGTTGTAGCGGCTCGGCACAACATCGGGGGAAAGCCGCGAGTGTATCGCAGGTTCGGCCGGCACGGAATGAGATCGACTTGCCGCTGCGCCCACGACCAGGAGCCCCACGGCGACAGAAAGAAGGAGCCTGAACGGCTGAAACACGCCATAACCTCCGCCAGCGGTGCCTGGAATTGTACCGCAATGTCCGTGGTGGCCGGGCGGTCGGCGTGAGGACTGGCAGGCTGATGCTTCTTGCGACTTTTACAAATCGGTTTCTGCCGGAAAGTCTGTGCAATTGCACAGTGACTGAAACTGCACTCAACCATAAACTACTGTCAAACAGGGATAGGCTGCTTCATCTAGCCGCAACCCTGCATCGCCTATCGGCCGGGCGGTCTTTCCACTCCCGTGATGTCCGCATGCGGCACAGCAGCGGACCGATGCCGGGTGCCCCTCCGGTTGTTTACCACTTTGTGAGTCCACAGGAACCGGGCCCCTGAGGCTTCCCTGGTGGTGTCGCTCCCCCTGATCAATAATCCGTCGAGGAACCGACCAATGCTAGACAACCAGCCAGATTCTCCAGAGCCAACAGAGGCTGCCCTGGCGAAAAACCCCGAGCAAGCGGCTGTTGCAGAGCTGCGCGCCGTGCCGAGCAACGAACAGAGGCGGCTTGTCGAAAACGAGCGGCAGCGGATGTCCGATACGACGCGCGATTTTTTGCCCGCCGTTATCTTCGTCGACGGAGCGAATCATCTTCTGGCTGGAAAAGATCCCAAAGTTGCAGCCGATGCGGACAAACGCAAGCGCGAGCAGCAGATCATGCGTCCGATTGAGAACACGTCTGCCGCCGGCGCCTTGAACCACAACAACCTCTGCCCGCCTACGACGGCGGATTCCAACCTGCGGTCGGGCAACCTCAGTGCGTTGTTTGCCAGGAACGCGAGTCGCCTTGACAGGGATGGCGACGGCTTCGTCAGCAGCTCTGAGATCGATCGTGCCGTCACGGATCCCAACTTCACCGGTCAGGACGCGCAGCTTGTAGCTGCCCTCCACCAGCACCACGAGGAGCTGGAAGAGCTAAGCGACGACGAGTGGGGTGACGAAAACGACGGAGTTACGGTGAATGACATCTCTCAGTTCGATGCACAGCTGGCGCAGGTGAATCAGGCCGGGCACATGTGGACAGTAGGTCTGCAGAGCTTCGATCAGATCGATGTGAACCGTGACGGTCACATGAGTGCCTCCGAGTTGGATACGGCTGCCCAGAACCCGGCTGCGACCGGCGATTTTCGCCTCACCGTCAGGCAGATGCGAGAGCGCATAAGCGACATTGAGGAGGCAAGCAACGACGAACTGGGTGATGAAAACGACGGTATCACCAGGGCCGATCTGCAAGCCTACTATGAGGAGGCATTAAGCAACAGCCCGAGCGAGTTGATCACCGACATTGATAGCACGTTGTATCGCTCCGGCGAGGCCATGCGCATCGGCTGCCGGAGCCTGTACGCAACAGCCAACCCGCTCGACAGCATCGTTCCCGATGCCATCCGCCAGGGGCGCATCGGCGACTGCTATTTTCTGGCCGCTGCTGCGTCGATGGCCTCAGATCCGATTGGCAGGCAGCAGATCTACAACATGATTCGCGACAATGGCAACGGCACTTACACGGTGACCTTTCCTGGTGCTCCCGACGAGCCCATTACCGTGAGCGCTCCTACGGACTCGGAACTGGCGCTTTTCGCACAGGGCAACAAGATGGGCACCTGGCCGGCTATCCTCGAGCGCGCTTATGGCAGATATTGCCAGCTCCATCCCGAACGCCGGAGTCCGCTCAACCCGGATGGCGGGACAGCGCCCTCCGAGGGAGCCGACGGCGGCTCATGGACCCATGATGGCATTCGCATCCTGACCGGCAGGGGTGTCGACATTGATGTCAATCAATTGACGACTGAAGATCAGCTTGCTGCCAACTTGCAGGCAGCTCTGGCCGAGCACCGTCCCGTCACCTGCAGCACCGGTCCGGAAGTCGGAGATGATCTCGGTGTTACGGACAGGCAGGGACTGCCCGGCCAGCATGAATACAGCGTCATTGGATTCGACCCTGGCACCAGGCTGGTCACCGTAAGAAACCCGTGGGGATACAGGGAGCCGCAAGGACCGTACGGCGGGCCTCGCGACGGACAGGACGACGGCGTCTTCGTCATGACGCTGTCCGAGTACAGAAGGGCATTTGTCGAGACCGCCTACGCCGAGCGCGCTTGAGCCGGTTGATTGAACGACCATCCCCCGCTGGTAGATAGCACCCTGGTGCCTGAGACTTCGTCCACAAAAGTACCTTTGAGGCGTTGCCGAAATTAGACCGTTGTCCGAACCGAGCTGTCGACCGTCTCAAATTGGATGTTTCGCACCCTGGCGTGCCCGCGTCCCATCAATAGAAGCCCAAATACGATTCGATCCCCCGCCTCCGGTACGTCCAGGACAAGTTCACAAGCCGACCAATCCTGGGTGCCTTTCAGCGGTCTGGTTGACATGTTATCAAGAGCCAGCAGGTTGTCTCCTGAATCAACGCGCAACCAGGCGCCGACCCAGTTCTCTACCCCCTCGGTTTTTACCTCAGCCGTCATCCTCTTGCCCTTGTAGTCAGTTGCGGGAAACCAGTCCCATAGCGTTCCAAAGACGTTGTCGTCAGCGGTCTGCGAATGCAAGCAGCTGACAATCTCACCAGCCAGGCGAGGATGCGTGTCGACCGCCATTTCATACTTGCTTCGGTCTGAACCAGCCAATGCCCACCTAACATTTGGTTTAAATGTCATAGCTACCTCTCAAGCAACCCGAGCCTCTACCATAGGCCGGTATCTAGTATTCTATACGCATGTGAAGCACCTGGAGCATTGCATCCGTTTGACACCGATCGTACGATGTTGCACGCCCGCTGGGGATGGCAGGACAGGTATTGTTATCTGGATCCAGCCGAGTGCCATCAGAGAAGGCAGACAGGGCGCCTGCCCGGCTGACAGGAGAGTTGAGCATGTCAGATGACGAGTTCGACCTTGATATTCGGCTGTCAGACCATGACACCGAGGAAAAACGTGAGTTTATTACCAGCGTCACATGCCCTAGCTGGGAATGCACTACGCATGACTACAGCAAGTGCAAGACTTGCAAGAGCGTCTGTGACGGGTCGTGCTTTGATTGAGACGGCTTGGTCGTCGCCGTTTCCAGTTATGACTGATCCTGTCTCAACCGAAACACGATGGCGCTCTGTCCTGTCTGAAGGCGAGGCGGACAATGCCAGGTGTGTGGCAGTTGAGGTTGCAGGCATGCTGGCGGACAGCGACAACCTCAGCCGCTGGATAACCGGACTTGATCACGAGCCAGAGGTCTTAAGAGACTGGCAGCCAGAAAGCCTCATGTCCGGCTACGCTGGCCTGGCTCTCATCAGTGGTTTCTGCGATGCCTGTTTCCCCGATGCGGGGTGGGATACTGTTGCACACCGGTTGCTATCGCAGGCGGCGGACAGCGCCGAGCATGGCAAATGCCAACGAATCTCGCTGGCATCAGGGCTGACGGGATTAGCGTTTGCGGCGCTCCACCTTGTTAGGCGTTCCTGCCACGTTTGGAATTTGGCGTCATCGCGGCATGGTGTGGGTAAGGTTGCCGGATCTGCCATCACGACCGGTGGCTCAATTAGACCAGACGGCAAGCCCTGCTCCTCTATGACCAGGGAATGAGTCATAGATGACCCCAAGGCGCTATCGTCTGGGTTGCATGGCCAAAGATGCAGCCGTTCGGCCTCTGCGGCATTATCTGCTCGGTTTACGTCCCTGCAAATACTTTCACGATTGCCGGTGACACATAGTGGAGGATCGCTTTATGGGTGATCGGTCCAAATTGAAG
>DATNRD010000278.1:0-5942 GCA_036703665.1 Candidatus Obscuribacterales bacterium | reverse complement strand
CCGCCATGAGCTTCTTGAGCACGGCCTCGACGATTTGCACGTTGCCGGCGCTGAACAGCCGCGCCATGTACTTGACCGGAATACGCGCCTTCTCCAGGCTCGAGAAAAAGTGCTCGCCTGTGTTCTCGTACATGCCGTTATCGCTCTTGCCCATCACCGGCAGCAGCGGAGGCACGTAAAACAACATGGGCATGGTCCGGTACTCGACGTGCAGCGGCAGGGCGAGCTTCCACTCCATCACGTACTTCCAGACAGGCGACCGCTGAGCAGCCGCAATAAATTCTTCGCTGATGCCGTTCTTCTTAGCCAGAGCGATGATCTTGGGGTCATTTGGATCGCACAGGACCGACCGCTGCGCCTCCACAAGCGCATCATCTGGAACCTTCATGGCTTCCGCCACGCGGTCGGCATCATAGAGAAGCACTCCGAGATAGCGAATGCGACCCACACAGGACTGGAAGCAAGCCGGCGGTTGTCCGGCCTCCAGGCGCGGGTAACAGAGAATGCATTTTTCTGATTTGCCCGTCTTCCAGTTGTAGTAGATCTTTTTGTACGGACATGCAGCCACGCAAGCACGCCATCCCTTACAGACCTCCTGGTTGATGAGCACGATGCCGTCCTCTCCGCGCTTGTAGAGCGCCCCCGAGGGGCAGGAGGCAACACAACTCGGGTTTGCGCAGTGGTTGCAGATACGGGGCAGGTAGAACATCGAGACGCGCTCGATCTCGAAGAGCTGCTCGCGCTCTTCCTCCGTCAGCTCGTCGAGGTTGATGTCGTTCTCCGCGTAAAGCGGGGTCCCGGATAGATCGTCGTCCCAGTTCGGTCCTGCTTGAATCTCTATCGGCTCGCCGGTGACCTGCGAAACCGGGATGGCGGTTGGTTGGTCGTCACCTTCCGGCGCATCGAAGAGATCCTGGTACTTGTAGGTCCAGGGCTCGTAGTAATCCTCCAGCCCAGGCTGATTCGGGTTATAGAACAATTTCAGGTAGGCGTCAGCTCGGGTCTGGCAGCGCAGCTCGAGATCCTTCCTGCCGTTGCCGTTGTGCCCGTTGAGCTTCCAGCCACCCTTGTAGTATTGCTGATCCTCCCACAGGGTTGGGAAGCCTGTCCCCGGCTTCGTTTCCACATTGTTCCACCACATGTATTCGGCGCCCGGACGATCGGTCCATATGTTCTTGCAGGCTACGCTGCAAGTGTGACAGCCAATACACTTGTCGAGGTGGAATACCATTGAGACCTGGGCGCGGATGTCCATTTTTTGTTCTCCTCCGGCTGCCTCAAAAGACAACCTTGTCGAGTTTTTTGACGACGACATAGGTGTCCCGATTTACCCCTGTTGGACCCCAGTAGTTGAAGGCGTAGGTGAACTGGGCGTAGCCGCCAATCATCAAAAGCGGCTTCAATCTGGCTCGGGTGAGGCTGTTGTGCCCCCCTGCGCGCCGGTTGCCCCGCTCCTTCGACTTGGGCACGGACAACGTGCGCTCGGGCGAATGATAGATAAGGCAGATGCCCCTGGGAATGCGGGCGCTAACTATGGCGCGGGTGCACACCACGCCGTGGTCGTTGTAAATCTCTACCCAATCGTTGTCCGCCAACCCGATCAAGTCGGCGTCCTTGTCGTTGATCCAGATTGGATATACGCCGCGGGACAGGGTCTTCATCCTCAAGGTGTCGCCGAAGGTCGAGTGGATGTGCCACTTCCCGTGCGGCGTCAGGTAATTGAGAACGAGCGTGCCGCTGCCTGCTTCCGAGTGCACCAGATCGCGCGTGACACTTTGCTCGGCACGCGGCTTGAAGGTGGGAAGATGCTCGCCGAACGCTATATAAGCCTCGTGGTCAAGATAGAGGTGCTGCCTGCCGGTCAGCGTTCGCCAGGGAATCAGCTCCTCGACGTTTTGACAGTACGCCGAATAAGTCCGTCCGTTGTTGATGATTCCAGTCCAGTAGGGGGTGGTGAGGAATCTTCTTGGCTGGGTGACGAGATCCTGGAACTGCAGGCGAACGGCCCGGGTGTCGGCAGCCAGGTGCGTGTGATCGATGCCGGTTTTCACCGACTCCGACTGGAAGGCTCTGTAAGCCATTTCTCCGTTGGTCTCCGCGGCAAAAGCGAGAATGGCTTCGCAAACGTAGATGTCCTCGCGCAACGACGGGTACTTGTTGCCACCCCAGCATTCGCTCGGGCGCTCCTCGAGGAACTTGTCGTAGGCATCATCCACATCGTAGTGTGTCCCGTGCACAGCCAGTCCCTTGTCACGGAAATTGCGCCCGAGCGAAATGAAGCGGTTATAGAGGTTTACGTAGTCCCTCGTTACCAGCGTCAGGTTCGCCATGGTTTTTCCTGGAATCGGCTCACATTCTCCATCTGACCAGTATTTGACCTCCGGCTGAGCCATCTCGGCCGGCGTGTCGTGCATGAGTGGTGTCGCCACGAGATCCTTCACCGGCTGCGGCAGGTACTGCCTGGCCAGCTCCGCGGTGTGCTGCGCGATTCCCCGGAATATGTCCCAGTCGCTCTTAGCCTCCCAACACGGTGGCACCGCCGCCTGAAGCGGATGAATGAAGGTGTGCATGTCGGTCGAGTTGAGGTCGTTCTTCTCGTAATAGGTCGCGGCCGGCAGGACAATGTCGGAATAGAGAGCCGACGTGTCCATCCTGAAGTTGAGATCGACCACCAGGTCCATCTTGCCCAGCTCTACTTTGTCGTGCCAGGTGACCTCCTTCACCGAGTCTCCGGCTATCTCGTCGGCAATCGCGTTGTTGTGCGTGCCGAGGTAGTGCTTCAGGAAGTATTCGTGCCCCTTTGCCGAGGACATCAAAGCATTGCCGCGCCAGATGTACCAGACGCGCGGGAAACATTCGGGAGCGTCCGGGTCCTCCATGGCAAACTTGAGTTTGCCGTTCTTCAGAAGATCGACCACGTAGCTCTTTATCTCCTCGTCAGTCTTTGCGCCGTGGGCTTCCGCCTCGCGAATGACCTCGATAACATTGCGGTTGAACTGCGGGTAGCACGGCAGCCAGCCGTTGCGGACTGCCTGAATTTGCTTGTCGATCGTGTGACCGCTGGCAAAGGAATGTTTGTCGTCCAGCACCGTGCATATTTCGGAGAACTCCGCGTCGTACCGCCACTGATCGGAATGAACATAGTGGAAGGAAGGGGCATTTTGCAGGCGTGGCGGTCCCGCCCAATCGACGCCAAAGGCAATCGGTGCCCAGGAGGCCATGGGAGCCAGCTTTTCCTGTCCGACATAGTGATTCAGCCCGCCGCCGTTGACCCCCACGCAGCCGCAGAACAGAAGAGCATTGATGGCTGCCCTGTAGATGAGGTTGTTGTGATACCAGTGATTGGCGCCGGCGCCGATAATGACGCTGCACCGGCCGCGGGTCTTCTCGGCCGTAGCAGCCCACTCGCGCGCAAACTGGATTACTTCCGACGCCTTGATGCCGGTGAACTTCTCCTGCCAGGCAGGCGTGTAGGGCGCATACAGATCGTCATAGCTTTCCGGCCAGTTCCCTGCCAACCCGTTGGGCACTCCATACTGACCCAGGTACAGCTCCATCACGGTCGTAACCAGACAGGGACCGCTTACGGTCTCAACCCACCGGGCAGGGATGCCGCGGGTAACGGTTTCTCCGCTGGTTCCATCGGAGAAGTCCGCAAACTCGACGGGGGCAGTCTCATCGCTCCGCTCGGCGAGGAAAAGCTGCGGATCAATCGGCTCGCCCGACTGGCTGTCTTCTAGCTTCAGGTTCCACTCGCCCTTTTTCTTCTGCCAGCGGTGACCGACCGTCCCCTTAGGCATGCGCAGCTCTCCGGAAGCCTCGTCGATGACGAACATCTTCCAGCTGGCATTCTCGATGTCCTGTGTTTTAGCGAGGTCGCTTGCCCGGAGCAGCTTGCCTGCCCGGAATTTACCGTCACCGGTGGGCTCCAGCCTGACCAGGAAGGGAGCGTCGGTGTAGCGCTTCATGTAATCGATGAAGTACGGTACCTGCTTTTCTTTGTAGAACTCCTTGAGCAAGACGTGCCCAACCGCCATCCAGAAGGCCCCATCGGAGCCCTGGTGAATCGGTATCCACTCGTCGGCGATCTTGGAGGCCTGCGAGAAGTCGGGTGAAAAGACAACCACCTTGGTGCCCTTGTGGCGCGCCTCGACCAGGAAGTGCGCGTCGGGCGTGCGGGTCATCAAGACGTTCGAACCGACGACCGCAACATACTTCGAGTAGTACCAGTCGGCGCTCTCGGCCACGTCCGTCTGCTCGCCCCAGATCTCCGGCGAAGCCGGCGGCAGATCGCAATACCAGTCATAGAAAGAAAGGTTCACCCCGCCCATCAATTGAAGGAAGCGGGCACCGGCGGCGTAGCTCACCATCGACATTGCCGGAATGGGCGAGAAGCCGACAATGTGATCGGGACCGTGCTTGCGGATTGTGTAGATGTTCGCGGCAGCCAGCAGCTCGTTGACCTCGTCCCAGGAGCTGCGCCGGAAGCCGCCCTTGCCGCGAGCTTGATGGTAGCGCTTGCGGGATTCCGGATTACTAACAATCGACTCCCAGGCCGCGACCAGGTCGTGTCCGTGCTTGCGCTTCGCTTCTCTCCAGAGATCCAGCAGCGCCCCGCGCATGTATGGGTACTTGACCCTGAGCGGGCTGTAAACATACCAGGAGCAGGATATTCCCCTTTGACACCCGCGCGGCTCGTGGGGCGGGATCTCCTTGTTGAAAATTGGATAGTCCAGCGCCTGCATCTCCCAGGTGACGATGCCTTGCTTCACGTAGACATTCCAGCTGCATGACCCAGTGCAGTTGACCCCGTGCGTGCTGCGCACGACCTTGTCGTACTGCCACCGGTTACGGTAGAAGTCCTCCCACTGTCTCTGTTTAGGGGCAAAAATGTCCTTGATCCACGACATCTGCTTATCTCCTGTGCAATCTGGACCGGACACCGGTGTTGCGGTTCCGGTAGAAGAGCATCAACCCGCCCAAGAAAACCGCTGCCCCAATCGCCCCCAGCGGCGCGACGGGCGGGTCCGGCTGCCTGGCCTTGCTGTCTTTGATGGAAGCAAGGAACTTGGTGACGTGCATTGCTTCCTGCTTGGTAATTTTGTGATCCTTGTATATGGCTTTCATGACCGGGTACGAAGGCTCCTCACAAGCGGATATCAGAGCCGCTTCGCCCAGACGCGCATGTGCGTCTGTAAGATCCGCTCCCATCGTCCCGCCGTGCCCCTCGACCTGGTGGCAGGCGATGCAGGCCATGCCCCCGGCCTTGAAACGCTCGCTGCCTAGAAAAAGCTTCTTGCCCATCTCGGCAGAAGACGGTTCACTGGTCAACTGGGCTGCCACCGAGCGCTGTTCCTCGGCCTTGATGCGGGCAGCGGCCTTGGGATCTTTCAAGAAATCCACCAGAGACTTCACCACCTGGTCCGGCAGCGCTCCGGTGAACTTCTCCATGCGCTTGACGTTGGCGGTAAGCGCATCGGTCTTCCACTCGACCACCTCCACCAGATCCGGACCCACCATGTTGCCCCTGCCGACCGTGTGACAGCCGGCGCACTTCTGTGTGAAGGTGGCAGCAGCGGCGTCACCCGCTTGCGCTTTGCCGGCGGGATCTGCCGGCTGGCTTTGCGCAAGCGGGGACGCCTGCTCTGCGTCGCCTGGGGGTGCGGATAAAACTTCCTGACCAGCGTCATTCGGTACAATAACCGGCTCCGCGGCATTGGACGGCAGGTACGTCAGAAGAGCAAACAAGCTCGCTGCACATGCAACCATCCACATCTTTCGCAGACCACCGCACATCGACACCTGCGATTGCGAGCCTGCATTCATCTGTAATTTGCCAGTCATCGCGTCCGTCCTGTTCGCTCCTTTTGGCTGCCGGAACCGGCATGCGCATAGCTGCGCCGAGACTTCCGACGTCTTCATCGAGATTGTCCCATTGTGAG
>DATNRD010000277.1:0-2883 GCA_036703665.1 Candidatus Obscuribacterales bacterium | reverse complement strand
GCAGGCTGGCAGACCTTGTCGTCGATCCGGAGCTTGAGGATGATGGCGCCGGGATCGGGCGAGTTGGGCCTGTCCTGGCCGTCGACGACCAGCTCGGGTTCCTTGATCGCGAAGTTGACGCGGTCGTGCGGGCTGCCCGTCCACCAGCGGCACAGACCGAAGAAGCGCAGAGCGCGCAGCTTGGTGGCCTGCCAGGGACGGACGCGGTCTTCGTCGCCGACGCACTTGTCGGCGATGACGACGATCGCCCAGCACTTGTCGTCGAAGTCGCGGTTGAGCACCACGCTGGAGCGGTGGCAGGCGATGATCTTGCACACGCGCCGGACGATTTCCTGGGGGAAACCCTTTTCGCGCAGGTACTTGTTCATCACCCGGGCACCAGCCTGGGCGTGGTTGTCCACATCGATCGCACGACCGATGTCGTGCAAAAACGCAGCCAGCGGGATGACGACGTCGGTCTCCCACTCGGTGAGCCCGCCCGGGAACCGGAGCAGGTACTCCTGAGTGAGCTTGACGGCCACGTCCCTCACCTGGAAGGCGTGGTTGACGTCGTGCTTGGTCTGGCTGCGGCTGAGCTCGTCGCCTTTCGCGTAGAGTGCGAGCAGCCCCTCATCGCGATATGCGGCGTCGACGAGCTCACGAGCGTGTGAGATCTCCATTCAGACACCCTTTCGTTAAGTGTTCAAAACAGACACGAAAGGGCTCAGCAGTTGCTGAACCCCTTCATTTGCGCCGTTTGGTAAGCGAAGTATTCGTGCGGCTGAAAGCCGACCTACACTACTTCTTCCGGAAAGAGAACCTGAAACCCGCTTATGACTTATGGGATGAGGCTTTCTGTTGTTCTGGTTGCGGGTTTCCTGTTTCTTGTGAAGAAGAAGAGATGTACCTGCACCCTAACAAAGTGGTCTTTGCAACCTCAAGTGCCTTGTCTTGCGGGAGATTCCGGCGACCTTGCTCTTGGCGTCTGCGGCCGACGCTTGTCTGCAAAGCCTCTTCTGTAGAGGCTTTGCAGGGCATGACAAGGTTGGTTTGCTGGCCGGGCAACGGCAAACGCTCGCCCTTGATGAGGCTGGAAAAGAAAGAATTTGTGCCGCTTTTATGGGGCAGAGCCGCCGCCTGCTCCAGTCCGGCATGTGCACCGCTTTACACTTAGCGCGAGGTGGCGCTCCTTGAGGCAGGCCGGTCACCGCCGGGCCGGGAGCCCGGAGGCACGGACGTTGGGCGACGATGCCAGAGTTATTGGGGGTTGAGGAAGGCGGGAGGGACGCCCGCGGCCCCGGGAGCGCAAAAAAAAGACGCCACCATCGGTGGCGCCATTATCTCAATTGCTCGCAGGACCGGTGCTGCCCGCGGTAGGAATCATCCCTGATTCCCCTCACTGGAGAACCTGCGTCGTAAGCTCCCCGGAGCACGTGCTCTGACAAGCTTGACGATAGTGTAAGCAATTTGTGCCCGGCTGTCACTGGGGAAATTACGCAGTGGCATCTTCTGTTGTTTGTTCTTGTTCGAGTGATTTGAGATGAGTGATGAAGCGCTCGGCCTGGCTGCGACCCAGCTGTGTCCAGTCAGAGATGTTGAAGTTCTTGGAGCAGTACTGGTCGGCCTGATCGTCGCTCCAGCCTACGTGATCCAGAACCTTGCCGAGCACCGTCAGGTAGTTCTGATCGGAAAGCTCCTCGAACTGCACGGCCTGCTCCGGCACCTCATCCGGTTCTGCAGCCACCGTGGGCGGCCCTATGGAGATCTCTTGTGCCGGTCGTTCATTAACGGGGGGCAGCGGCTCCGGAGTGATCGGTTGCCATGGCGAAAGGCGCTCGCCCTGGAGCTCCTGCCTGAGCGAGAGCGAGATAAGGAGCTGCCTCAGCTCGTCGATTTGCTTGGAGATCTCGATGAAGCGGCGTTCCACGAAGTTGCGGAAACCGATCATCGACTCCATGAGCACTTCCGGATTGCCCGGCGGCGGCGGCAGACCGATGAGTTTAGGCGTGATGAGCCCCTCGGCCTCCAGTTGCGGGCGAATCTGGGAGGTGGGCCAGCCTTGCTCCACAAGTTCTTTTATGCGCTCCAGCACGGACAGGTCTTCGGGGCGGTACTGGCGCTGCTGCCCTCGGCCGCGCTTGATCTCCAGCCCGAACATGAGTTCCCACCGGCGCAGCTGGTGAACCGACAGTCCGAGCCTGGCTGCGACTGTGTTGATTGACATGAGGTCTACGTGGGTCATGAAACTCTCCCTGATCGACTTGTCCTTATAGTTTAAACGATACTAGCGCAGCTGAGCGAGCCGCTACGCCAATTTGATCAAATTCCTGGTGGCAAGCTGCCCTGCAGGCGCTTCCGGCTCCCCGCGTACATACTATAGCGTAGCGTATGTAGGCTGTAAAGAGAAGGGCGGCAGCACCGAGTGTGGTACCGCCGCCCTTCCGAGGGCGCAAGCTCAGCGCTCAGCCCTCTTGTTCAGCCGCGGCTGCCAGAAAGGCGCCGGCAGCGATTCACTGGACTTTGTGGAGGTTGCCCTGGCTGTCCACGTAGACGTAGCAGCCGAGCTCCTCATTCCAGGTTGCCGTATAGGTCCTCATTTCCTTCTGAGGAACCTGACGGCTCTCGTACTGTGGCACCTCGCGCGTGGAGTAGAGCGGTACGCGCCGCGTCTCGAAGCGGGCCACGGTGCGGTACCCGTACACGGGCACCTGCCGGTACTCATACACGGGCACCTGACGGTAGCCGTACACGGGGACCGGGCGATACTCGTACACAGGCACCGGGCGATGCTCGTAGACGGGCACGCGCCGGTGGGCGTGCACCGCCACGCGGCGGTACTCGTAGACGGGCACCCGGCGGTTCTCGTACTTGGGGACACGCTTGGCTTTGGGATGGCAGTTGTGA
>DATNRD010000276.1:0-4700 GCA_036703665.1 Candidatus Obscuribacterales bacterium | reverse complement strand
CTTTGCGGGCAGGTGGAGGTGGATAGCCAGCGGTATCCCATGGGCGATTTGTATTTCGAAATCGGCGGGGTCAGGCTGGGATTCGAGATTTGCGAGGATGCCTGGGTAGCGGCACGCCCCGGCAGCAGCCTCTCGCTCAAGGGCGCCGACATGATTCTCAACCCGAGCGCCAGTCACTTTGCCTTCGGAAAGCTCGAGGTAAGGAAGCGTTTTGTAGTGGAGGGTTCGCGCGCCTTCGGCGTTACGTACGTGTATTCGAACCTTCTGGGGAACGAGTCGGGGCGTGCGATTTACGACGGCGGCGCGCTGATTGCCTCGGCCGGCAAGATGGTTGCCATGGGACCGCGCTTCTCGTTCAAGCAGTGCGTGGTCACGCCCGCGGTGATCGACGTCGACCACACGCGCATGAGTCAGGCGCGGACGCCCAGTTTCACGCCCGAGCTGGGTGAGGACGAAGCCTGTTTCATCAAGGTTGATTTCCGCTACCCGCAAATCCAGCCCGCCGTCAAGCAGCTGGTGGAGATTCCCTGGGAGCAGAGCCCCAACGTCAAGGAAGAGGAGTTCACGCGCGCCGTATCATTGGGGCTGTTCGACTACATGCGCAAGAGCAGATCGAAAGGATTCGTGGTGTCGCTGAGCGGCGGCGCAGATTCTTCGGCGATCGCCTGCCTGGTCAGGACCATGGTCGATCTCGGCGTGTCGGAGTTGGGACTGGACGGTTTCCTGGAGAAGATTTCTTACATCGGGCACGGCGCGCGCGCTGAAACAGCCCGCGATCTCGTCGGCAGGCTGCTTGCCTGTGCATATCAGTCGACAGAGAACAGCTCGGCAACAACGCGAAATGCCGCCCGGGCGGTGGCCGAGGCCGTGGGAGCGGAGTACTACGAATTCGACGTCGACAAGCTGGTGAAGGATTATGTTTCGCTGGTCGCCAAGGCGATTGGCAGGGAGCTGACCTGGCAGAGCGATGACATAGCGCTGCAGAACATTCAAGCCAGGGTGCGCTCTCCTGGCATCTGGTTGCTGGCCAATCTGCGGTCCGCCCTGCTTGTAGCAACCAGCAACCGCTCTGAGGCTGCCGTCGGGTACGCCACCATGGACGGTGATACATGCGGTGGTATCAGCCCGATCGCCGGGATTGACAAGGCTTTTCTCAAGAAATGGCTTCTCTGGATGGAGAGCGTCGGTCCGTGGGGGTTGACGCCGATTCCTGCCCTGTCGCTGGTCAATTCGCAGGCACCGACAGCCGAGCTCAGGCCGTTGGAGCAGTCGCAGACCGATGAAAAGGACTTGATGCCGTATCCGGTGCTCGATTTCATTGAGCGTGCCGCCATCCGCGACAAGCAGAGCCCTCTGGAGGTCTTTCTCCTGCTCCGTATTCATTTCGGCCAATACAGCCAGGACGACCTCTGCACCTGGGTCGAGCGTTTCTTCAGGCTGTGGTGCCGCAACCAGTGGAAACGCGAGCGATACGCGCCCTCCTTTCACCTCGACGATGCCAATTTGGACCCGAAAACCTGGTGCCGCTTTCCCATCCTCTCCGGCGGTTTCGAGACCGAGCTGGCCGAGTTGCGAGCGTTTGTCGAGCAGGAAAAGCAGGCGACGGCGGCAGGACGGGCGACATAAGTCGACCGGTGGCGCCGTCGGCCAGCAGGCTAGCGCCAGTGAAACTAAACGGAAACCGAACCTTGTGCTAGCTCGGCTAAGCTCTGAGCCATAGCTGAATAAACACTTATTAGTTGTTTCTTGACAATTGTTGCGATCCGCGCGCGCGGACTATTAGTTTATCCTCGTGTTTTTGTTGCTTGTGAATAGGCAGTAAGAAACCCCAAAACCTAGTTCTGCCGCGCTTTCTCGAAGTCATCTGCTCACCTGGTTCAGGTCTGTTGTAAACCACGCCTGAGCCCGAACCCCTGGAGAGGACTTAGTGATGAAACTCAACTTCACATTGCTGGAGGTTCAAGGGGAGCCTTGCGAGGCCGCCCCTGAGCAACCGGCAAGTCAATCCGCCGTGGCCCTGGCCAGGCTCAAGTCGGCATGCGCCGCCGGTGGTGCCCCGTGCCTGACGGTGTCGGGGGGATCCGCCGTGGTTCCGGCCGGGCTGGAGCCTGGCTGCGTGTTGCTGGTGGCCGGTTCGCCGGCGCCTGACCAGCTCAGATCTCTCTGTCTGTTTGCCCGCCACAACGGGCACCATGTCATCGTCGTCACCGATGCGGTCGACAGCTCGCGGGCCGGCATCAAGGAGGCCATGGCGGAGCTTTACGAGCAGCTCGTGCAGCTGTCGCCGGCGGCTGCAGTGCTCTCACTAATCAAGAGCAACAGCCCGTTCCTTTACGCCTTTCCCAAGGCCGACTCGACCGCGACCGTGGCCGTGTTTTTCGCCGGTGGCAAGAAGGTCCTGGTCATCGAGCGGGCTCATGATCCGTACAAGGGCTGCGAGTCGCTTCCGGGCGGATTCTTGAACATCCAGCTGGAGGACCTTCCCGGGTGTGCTGCCCGTGAGCTCCGGGAGGAGACCGGCATTGTCGCGGACCCCACCGAGCTGCGCCTGGTCGATGTGCGCTCTCGTCCAGATCGCGACGACCGTGGGCACGTGATCGACCACGGTTACGCCTGGCTGGTAGCGGCTGCGCGGGAGCAGGAGGTCCTGGCTTCGCTCAAAGCCGGCGACGATGCAGGCTCGGTCCGCATCGTTGACGTGGCGGAGCTGCTGGCGCGTCCAATCGCTTTTGACCACAAGGACCTGCTCGTAGCGGCCCTCAAGGCTTTCGGCCTGTAGTTCAAACAAGGACAGGCGATAAGACAAGCGCCTTGCCCTCAATCCGAGAACTGGTCGAGCGCTCCCTCCTGGGGAGGCGCCCGCTGCATGCAGGCGAAAGGTAACGTTTCGGCCAGTACAGGTGATGGAACCCGGAAACCGTCATCCTGAGGAGCTTGAGCGGAGCGAGAGCGGTCCTGAGGGAGCACTGCGACCGAAGGAACCATCTCCTCGTGCCGACATGAGATCCTTCGCGCGGAGCTTATCTTGAGCGCCAGCGAAGGACCACAGGATGACAGTTTCGAAGCGGGTGACCTGTCTTGACCGAAACCTTAGGCAGAAAGGAAAGATCCATGGCAGACACCAGCGGCACAAACAACAACCGCGCCCCGGCGCACCAACCCGTCATGTTGTGTGACGGCCGGTGCGACTCCTGCGGCGTGCCGTACATCGACGAGCGCGACAACGGGGAACCCGTGTCCTGCGCGTACTGCGGTGAACCGATCGACCTCAACGGTCAGTCGGTCACGGCGCGCAGGCCGCCGAACTCCTGAGCCCTCCTTGAACCAATGCTGAGAGGACCCACCGATGGGCCATACTCTTCGTCGTCTGGCGGGCTCGGCACGCGCCTCTGCCGTGCGCCCGTCCAGGATTCTTCAGTTCTCCAGGGCTGTGTCCAATGTCGCCGCCGGCGGTGGCGACATCATCGACTTGGCCCTTGGTTACCCTGATTTCCCTCCCCCCGAGGTGGTCCAGGCAGTCATCCGAACGTTCAAGCCGCTGCCTGTGGCTGGCGCGGGCGCTGACGGTCCCCACGGCAGTTTCGAGCTGAGGCAAGCCATTGCGTCATGGCTTGCCCGCTCTCAAGGCCATGTCTGGTCCCCGGAAGAGGAGATCACGATTTCGCCAGGCGCCAGCGAAGCGCTGACGGCCGCGCTCATGGTGGCTGTCGACCCGGGCGACGAGGTGGTGCTGTTCGAGCCGTTCTTCGACAATTACCTTTCGCAAATCGCACTGTCCGGAGCGGTGCCCCGCCTGGTGCGGCTGCAAAGTCCTGACTGGACTTTCGACCCGGACGACCTGAGCAAGGTCGTCGGGCCGCGCACCAGGGCGATCATCCTCAACACGCCGCACAACCCGACGGGTCGCGTGTTCTCGGCTAACGAGCTGGAAGCGGTCGCATCGCTGTGCCGGCGGTGGAACGTCCTGGCAATCGCCGACGAGACCTACGCCTCGCTCACGCTCAATGGCTGCCGGCACGTGAGCATCGCTGCGCTCCCCGGCATGGCCTGCCGCTCCATCGTCGTCGGCGGATTCACCAAGACGCTCAATGTCCGGGGCTGGCGGCTCGGCTATGTGGCGGCGCGCCGCGCTCTCACCGCCCGGGTCCGCGCCGTGCAGCCTCACCTGCACGGTCCGGCCGGTGCCGTCGTTCAGGCTGCTGCCCTGGCCGGACTGCGTCAGCCGGAGGCGTTGCAAATCCAGCTCAGAGAGCGCTACGAGCGCATGGCGCGCATGCTGGGGTCAGCCCTCAGTCAGGGCGGCTTCCAGTTCCGTGACCCTCAAGGCACCGCCTTCATCTTTGCCGACGGCACGATGCTCGAGCGCGGCAACGACCTGGCTGTGTGGCGGCATCTGCTGCGGGAGCTGGGTGTGGCTGCTGTTCCCGGCCGCTGCTTCTACCGGACGCGCACAAAAACCCGGTACCTGCGGTTCTGCTTCGCGCGCAGCGAGCAGACCCTGGAGGCTGCCGGCCGGCGCCTCGCCGGGCTCTAGCTCTCACAGCTCCAACGGCTGCGAGTTCTCTGTCCTCGCGGCGCTCACCTGTCACCGCCGGGCCGCCTGCCGGCCCGGGCAACAGCCTGTACGGCTATGGAGATCGCATGGTCCAAAACCTCCCCCTGGCGAAGCGCCCGCTTCGCCGAGTTCTCATCGTCTCCAA
>DATNRD010000275.1:0-3796 GCA_036703665.1 Candidatus Obscuribacterales bacterium | reverse complement strand
CCGCCGGTGGCATCTGGCATAGACGGGCCAGGGCCGCCGCGGCCTGGCCGCGGGGCACCGGCTCGTCAGGACTGAAATGCAGGTGGTCAGCCGACCCCGGTAGGATCCCGGTCACAGCAAGAAATTGCGCCGCTATAAAAGCGGCGTCACCGGGCGGAACGTCATCGTACCAGTAGAGCGGAATTCCCTCGGCCAGAAGGCTCAGCTGAAACTCCCTCAGCAGGCGCCGGCTTGCATGCACTTCGGACGGACTTGCCCTGGCGGTCAGAGCAAAGGCGGCCAGCGCGCCGGCGGACTCTCCAATGCACCATTCGATCGGATGCAGCCGGTAAGCGCCGTTTGTGATGTGGGTCGTGCCGATGTTCTTGGCTGCCGGCAGCAAGTTGGCGACCTCCAGGCTGATGAGCGCTCCCAATGGAATCTGGAACGGACGTGTAGCCTGGGCGGTGTCAGGAACGTCCTGCCGGCCGTGGATGTCGACCGGATAATGACCGATTCCCACGGAGTCGTCGAAATGGCGCGCCCGCACCTCCGGGTTGGTGGCCTCGACAATATCTTGCTCGACAATGATATGCCTGGCAGCAAGGCGGCGCGACTCACGGATGTAAGGATGTTTGGAAAGCCCGTCAGTCGTCCCCATTACATCAGGGCGCAACTTCAGCTCCGGGTAACCGCTGCCGCCTTCGTCGCGCGGTGCCTCCGTCTGCAACCAGTACAGAAACCCGAGGCTGAGCGCTTTGGCCAGCGCCAACCTTTCGCACACCGTTGCCGGCCGTTCATCGATGATGTTGAATCCCCTGAGGTCGTTGCTGTCCCAGTTGATCATGGCCACGTCGCAGGCGAAGTGGGGATCGACAAAGTTGGATTTGTCTATCAGCCGCCGGTATTCCCAGAACGGCAGCAGCTCCCTTTCCTGTCCCTGCGGGCCGGCACCTGTTGCCCTCTCGAACATCTTGTAAGAATTGAAGGAGAACTTTCCCGCCGCGCGGAATGCGTCGTAATGCGGCGGTTTGGCGATGGTGTGATTTTCGCCGGGTCTGAACTCCACTGCAAACGGGTATACGAAGTCCTGGACATTTTGAGAGTCACCGACTTCCGGCGCGTGCGGCTCTCCAGTGATCGCTCGAGACTCCGATCCATATCGATAGCGGGCCCCGCACAGGGGTAGCAGGTCACCGAGTTCGGTGGCGTCGATGCACACCCGTGGTTCAAACTCCACCAGGCGGCCATCCGCAAGGTTGACCATTATGATACTGCGGATGGTATCGCCAGTCATGCGGGCAGCAGCCGCTTTCATGCGGTAATGAACCGAGATGAGCCGCTGCTGAACATAAGGGGCCAGCGTCAGCTCGATCTGCCGAACGGCCACTGCCGGTTCGAACGCAAGCCTGCTGACCCAGCAGTTTCCTGGATTGAAATAGGGATGATCGGCGCAAGCCGGATTGGCTTTGTATTGGGACAAATAGTGCCGGCGAATTGCCTGGCGCAGATCGAGATAAGCACGCGTTGCTCCCGTCGTCTCCACAAGAGCGTTCTCATCCAGCGCCGAAACGCCCTGGCTGGTCATCTGTCCGCCCAACCAGTCGGTTTCCTCCGTGATGCATACCCTGTAACCTGCACGCGCAGCGGCCAGCGCCGCTGCGACGCCACCGGTGCCCCCACCGACGACCAGGATGTCACACTCGATGGAGGTCATCTCTCCGGAGACTTTGAATGATTTGAGGCCGGCAGCCGGGTGATCCACGCTCACCTTCATGACGTCTACGACCGTCACCGTGCTGCTTGACGGGTCAAAGGACGTCTGCGAGCCCTGTTGCGCTCCCTCCTCCGGCTCCGTAAAGGCGCTCATGCATCCCCCCTGGCGCGGAAAAGGGGCGATCCCACGGCAAATACGCCAGCCACGCGAGCAAGGCTGCTCAGGCGGGACGGCTCCAAATTAGCAATCGATACGCGCATACACGCGGAAAATATACCGGAAAATCGGCTGGCGCGATGCCTCGCCGATTCTCTGGGCAGCATGCGTGTAAGGAGTCTCAAGAGAAAAGCAGCAGGCTGGAGCTGCTGCCTTTCGTTTGCGGCATGGCACCTGCCGGTGGCTGGGGTAAGCCAGCCCGGCAGTATGAGAACGCTGCCGGTTGCCTCCCGGCAACAGACCAGCGTAATTCGATCATGGCGTAAACGGGTTTAGCTGCCATCCCCTGCAAGGAGGCAAAGCGCCTCAACAATAGTGTGAATCTCTAACCCACCCCATCACCATGGATAGGGATGCTTGGGGGATTCAACTGCGCCGCGCCTCATCGCCCGCCAGCACGTCCCGACTCCGGCGGACAAGGTCCGCGAAGAGGTCCATGCAAAGCACCTCGAGGCGGGCCTCGGTCAGATCCTCCCCGTCCAGCTCCCAGGTTACGAGGTCTCCGGTCAGATGAGCGCGGAGGCAGGCGCTGGGCTGGTAGGCCACCTCCGTCCTCGACAGTCCGATTACCTTGTCGACCGGTACCAGGAAGAATTCAATCGTGTCCTTCTGCCCGCGGATGCTGAGACTGACATAGCGAGTCGAAAGCCTGGCTCGGAAGTAGTTGTGAGACTCGATCGGCTCGCGCAGCTTGTTGTAGCGGAGAACCTCGGTGACAAAGGCCGGCTTGGTGCAGGTTACGTGGAGATCCGGCCAGGCGAGGGAACGGTTGAACTGGAAGGAGAATAACCTGAGCGAGTCGAACACCCGCTCGACCAGGGCACACATGGCCTGATTGTAGGCCAGCTCCTCCCTGACCGTTTTGAAGCGGGTTCCGTGATGGCAGGCCAGGAACTCCATGGCTTCCTTCGTGATTTTTTCGATGAACCCGGCCCGAACGACGTTTGATGCACCGACTTTGTAAGACACGATAACGTGTTCCATAAGCTCTGCCTTCCGATTGACTGTGTCGGAGTCTCCGATTTTGTAGTGGCTTTTGTCGATTTGTTTATCGAGAGCGGCACTCAATCCCCACCGCACGTCGAAAAATCTGTCTCCTGCTGTTGTGTGAGCATGGCCTTGGGTAGCAACGGGCAGCCTGAAGAATGCTTTGAGCATGTGAACCCCCCTTGCGGACGCGAGGCCGAGCACGACCGGCTGATGTCGGCTGAATAGTAAATCCTGACAATTCCAATATATGCCGTCGCCGGGCAGCCGTGAATTCACGAATGTGGATTAACGAAAGCGCGTATAAGAGGCGTCCGGGGTTTTCCTGTTAAGCTCTAGGGACAATGCCGTTCACTTAACCTGGGGGCGCGGGCATCCTGCCCGCTTCGAAGCAGGGCCGCGAAGGAGGCGAGGTACGAGCCGACGAAGCATTACAGAGGATGCGGAGTCGCTGCGCGACGGGCAAGCCGGCGTGAGCCGGCCTGCGCTCCCAGGGTTCCGAACCCAATCCATCGTAAAGTGAACCGCATTGGCTCTAGGAGCCTATAGAACGTAGATAGGACGGTGAGTATGAGGGACGAGGTCCTGGATGTCGCGGTAACAGAGGATGTTCGCCGGAGGGCTGCGCGCGTGCGTGTGCTGCTCATGGATGTGGACGGGGTTCTAACCGACGGGCGGCTGTTTTATCTGGTCGGACCGGAAGGGCAGACGTTCGAGACCAAAGGCTTCAACTCTCATGATGGTCTGGGGCTGCATCTTTTGGTTCGCGCCGGCATTCGCACCGGGGTCATAAGCGGCCGGGAGTCACCGGCAACCGTCGAGCGGGCCCGCATTCTCAAGATGAGCTACGTCTATCAGGGGCTGCTGGCCAAAGAGCAGGCCTATGAGGAGGTTTTG
>DATNRD010000274.1:0-4399 GCA_036703665.1 Candidatus Obscuribacterales bacterium | reverse complement strand
ACAAGCCGTTCCTGCTGGCTGTGGAAGACGTCTTCAGCATCACCGGTCGCGGCACCGTAGCCACCGGCAGAATCGAGCGCGGCAAGATCAAGGTGGGTGAGGAAGTGGAGATCATCGGCTTGCAGGAGACCCGCAAGACCGTCGTCACCGGCGTCGAAATGTATCAGAAGACGCTCGACGAAGGTATTGCTGGCGACAACGTCGGGCTTCTGCTGCGCGGCATCGACAAAACGCAGGTCGAGCGCGGCCAGGTCATCGCCAAGCCCGGCTCGATCAAGCCGCACACCAAGTTCAAGGCCGAGGTTTACGTCCTTTCCAAGGAAGAAGGCGGACGCCACACGCCGTTCTTCCCCGGCTACAGACCGCAGTTCTACATCCGTACGACGGACGTAACCGGCTCCATCCAACTGCCTCCCGGCGTCGAGATGGTCATGCCCGGCGACAACGTCAACATGGAAGTGGAGCTCATCCAGCCGGTTGCCGTTGAGCAGGGGATGCGCTTCGCCATCCGCGAGGGCGGTCGCACCGTCGGCGCCGGTGTCGTGTCGGACATCCTGGAATAGCATCCTGTTCTGACGGGAAGGGGCGGTCCTCGGGCCGCCCCTTCGTGCTGCCAGGAACGCCGGGCTTGTAAACGATGTTAGCGATTTTCCGCTCCGGGCAGCCGGGCTGGCAATGCGCCATGCAGCCCAGCCTGCGCGGTTTTCGAGAAATGGAAGGCCGCTGGCGGTTGAGCCAGAACCTTATTTTGAGATAAATTTCTAGATCCAACGATCTATACTTCGATAAAATGTGGAATCCGTGTCCGGAATTGCTGGTCCTGTGACCAATTCGCTTATAAGACCGGTTTAATCTTTTCCGATGAGCCGGGAACCGAGCGAGGCAGAAGCCGGGTGGAGTCCTCCACCACCGGGAGTGCGGTCGCCCTCGGCTGCCAGCCGGGCGGGCAAGCCGCGACGGAGGTTGAGGCGGAGGTCGAGCGAGCCAACGATTGCGAGGAGCAATCGGCCGGCGAGTGAGGTGAACGCGCGGAGGAGCGGCCAAAGCCGCGACGGAGCGCTTATATAAGGAGATAGCTGTTACATGGCGCGCGCGAAAGCACAAAAGAGCGAGGCAGGCGCAGGCGGAGCAAAGGTCCAGAGGATCCGCATCCGCTTGAGATCATACGACCACAGGCTTCTCGACAAGTCCTCAGAGCAGATTGTCGATACGGCCAAGCGCACGGGAGCCTCCGTTTGCGGTCCCGTACCGCTGCCCACGCGCAAGCGCGTCTATTGCGTCCTGCGTTCGCCGCACGTGGACAAGAAGTCGCGAGAGCACTTCGAAATTCGCGTGCACAAGCGCTTGATAGACATAAACGATCCGACACCGACGACGGCCGACGCGCTCATGCGTCTGGATCTGCCGGCCGGCGTCGACATCGAGGTGAAGTTGTAAGGGCCGCCGGTGGATCGGCAACCATCTTATTAATGTAGGGGCGCCGCCGGAGCCCCAGGCATACGGAGAAGAAAGGCGATGACGTTGGGCTTGATTGGACGAAAGGTGGGGATGACGACGGTGTTTGACCAGGAAGGTCTGGCCGTGCCGGTTACCGTTGTTCAGCTTGGTGCCAACATTGTTACCGCCACCAGGACCAAAGAGAAAGACGGCTACACCGCGGTCCAGGTCGGCGGGTTCAAGGTGATGCCAAACAAGCTCAACAAACCCGAACTCGGTGCCTTCAAGAAGCATGACATGGCACCGCTCAAGCCGCTCAAGGAGTTTCGCGTCACCGATCCGGCTGCCTTCAATGTGGGGCAACCTCTCGACGTAGGCGCAATCCTCCAGGAGGGCACGCTGGTGGATGTGCGAGGTCGCTCCATCGGCAAAGGATTTCAGGGCACCGTCAAGCGCTATCATGCCGGGCGCGGGCCGATGACGCATGGTTCCAAGTTCCACCGCAGCATGGGGTCGATCGGTGCCGGCACCACGCCGGGGCGCGTCTTCAAGGGCGTGATCATGCCCGGGCAGATGGGCAACGAAAATGTCTGCGTGCGTCATTTGAAGGTCGTCAAGGTTGACGCCGACAAGGGGATCCTCCTTGTTCGGGGAGCGGTTCCCGGCGTCGAGGGCGGTCTTGTGGTGATCACGCCTTCCAGGACCAAGTGGAATCCGTAGAAGCAGATCGGGCAGGAGTGCAGGGGCGCCGCTAGGCAGTGCCCAAAGGGAGCCAAGGAGAGGGTAGGGGCGGTTGGCAAACCGCCCGCAGGCGAGAGAGAAAGCGAAGGGGCGCTGCCCGCGGCGTCCGAGAGCCAAGAAGAGAACAAATGTAGGGGCGCGCCCCGCCGCGCCCGGTGGATCGAAGAAAATCGAGAGTAACGAAGATGACATCCGCTCAACTGGTAGATCTAAAAGGTAAGAAGCTCGGCGAAGTAACGCTGGAGGACAGCGTATTTGGTGGCGAGCCGAACACGCACTTGCTCCACTCTGCTCTCATGCGCCAGTTGGCCAATGCGCGGGCAGGCACCGCCAGCACCAAGACAAGATCCGAAGTGCGCGGCGGCGGACGCAAGCCCTGGCGGCAGAAAGGGACCGGTCGCGCCCGGGCGGGTTCGATCCGTTCGCCCCTCTGGGAAGGTGGTGGTGTCACCTTCGGACCCAAGCCGCGCGATTACACGATCTCGATGCCGAAGAAGATGCGGCAGCTTGCTCTTAAATCTGCTCTTGCGGCCCGCGTGAACGACCTGGTTGTGGTGAAGGACTTCGCGGAATTGAAGGAGCCGAAGACCAGGCTCATGGCCGCGGTGCTCAAAGATCTTCAGCTCCATGGCAAGAAAGTTCTCCTGGTCATGGATTTCAGTTGCTCGCACTGCCAGCTGGTCGAGCGTGCCGCCCGCAATATTGCCGGACTGAAGGTGCTCAACAGCAACAACCTGAACGTAAAGGATCTGCTCGATTGCGATGCGATTCTGACGACTGAGCGGACGCTCGAGCAGATCAACAACAGGTTCAAGCATGGCACCGCTGCCGAGACCGCCGCTCAAGAAGCGCCCGCCCGGCAGAGCAAGAAAAAGGCGCCGCAAGCACCGGCAGCCGAGCCAACGGAGCAACCCGGCAAGCAAGCCGCTGAAGCTCCCGCGCCCAAGACCGCAGGCAAGAAGAAGTCGGAAGGTGACGAGCCGGCACCCAAAGCCAGCACGCGCAAGAAGAAAGAGGAACGAGATACGTAATGGCGAACTGCCGGGACTCATAGCCCAGGGCAGGCGCGCCGCCGACCAGCACGCTACGGATTGAGACCAAACAGGGACTGGAAAATGGATAGCCGTCAGGCCAACGTAATCATAAGACCCATCATCAACGAGAAAACCACCTCGTTGATCGAGCTCGGCAAGTACACGTTCGAGGTGGCCAAGGATGCCAATAAGATTGAGATTGCCCGGGCTCTGACGCAACTTATAAAAGAGCTTTACCCGAAGAATAAGACCACGATAGTCGACGTCAACACGTTGCCCATTCGTGGTCGAATCAGGCGATCCAAGCGCCATGGGCGGGCTCCCCGAGACAGCAAGAAAGCAATCGTGACGATCGAGGGCGATCCGCTCGAGTTCTTCACGGCATAAGCACCAGGCCGACACATGGATCAGCGGCTCCGCCCGCCCCCGAGAGAAACAAGGAAAAGACCATGCCTCCCCGGAAAGTAAACCCAACATCAGCAGGACGTCGGAACATGTCGTTGCCGGACTTCTCCGACCTCACGGCCGATCGGCCTGAGAAGAGCCTGGTAAGCTCCAAGAAGCAGACGGGCGGCCGCAACAACCAGGGCCGCGTGACCGTGCGTCACAAGGGCGGCGGGCACAAGAAGAAGTACAGGATCATCGACTTCAAGCGGGATAAGCACAATGTCCCGGGTGTCGTCAAAACCATCGAGTACGACCCCAACCGCAACACCAGGATCTGTCTTGTCCAGTACGCTGACGGTGAGAAGCGCTATATCCTGGCGCCTCTGGGTATCAAGGTGGGAGACAAGATAATGTCCGGCCCGATGGCCGAAATCGACAACGGCAATGCCTTGCCGCTCAGGTCGATCCCGCTGGGCACCATGGTACACAACGTCGAGCTCACCCCCGGCAGGGGTGGGCAGCTGGGACGCTCCGCCGGCACCCAGATACAGGTGCTGGCCAAGGAAGGCAAAATGGTCACCCTGCGTCTGCCCTCCGGTGAGATGCGTATGGTGCACTGCGATTGCATGGCCACCATCGGGCAGCTCGGCAACACAGACGCCAAAAACATCCGCCTCGGAAAGGCAGGGCGCAGCCGCTGGTTGGGCGTGCGTCCCACCGTCCGTGGTGTGGTCATGAACGCTGTCGATCACCCGCACGGCGGCGGCGAAGGCAAGTCTCCAATCGGCGGCAAGCCGCAG
>DATNRD010000273.1:0-3431 GCA_036703665.1 Candidatus Obscuribacterales bacterium | reverse complement strand
GAGGGCCGTTCGGGTAATATTCACCCTCTCCGCTAGCGCTTTCTGCGTAAGTCCGTGCTCATCCAGCAGCGCCTTGAGGACCTCGGCAGATGTCATCTTTTCTCGCCGCACGGTCTTGTGTTCCTTCTCATATGCTGCCATGAGGTCTACCAGGACGCTAAAGTATTCCTGCTCGCCGTCCGTCAGTTTGTCCGCTCGCGTCGCCAGCTCCGTTACCATCCGACTAGCCTCGTGGAGATGAGCCCTGTTACGGATTGGTACCAAAGGCAGTCGGCGGACCAGGTTCCAGTAATCATCATGCACTTTGACTGCCATTACCATCTGCCTCTATCGTATTCACCGTGGCTCAAGACGCCTAAAATCAGCACTCGTTGTTTCAGGTAATCAACCAGGGCTATCAGCCTGTATCTATTGCCCCCGATGTTGAATATCGTACGGCCCTTGCTTGTGTAGTCCGCGCTCGGAAAGGTAGCTTTCAGATCTGCCAGTGTTCTCCACCGAGCCTGGTCAACCAGGGTCAACCAGCGTCGCAAGGATGTACCAGACCGTGGATGCCGACGGATAAACTCCTGAACAATTGGCTCGTTGACGACATCCATAAGCCGTTGCAGGCTACCATAGTACTTCCAGTGTCGCAAAGTGCGACAGATGTGTCAAGCGCGAGAAGTTTTTGGCGGCCGGGCCAGCGGCGAGTGGCGACCGAACGGCGATGGGGAAGTGCTCTTCTGATTCAAAATGCTGCGTGGAGCGTGAGATATACAGTATATGAATACTCCCTACTTGCTCGTCTGTAAGGCTTCGGTCAAGACAGGTCACCCCCCTCGAAACTGTCATCCTGGCGAAGGATCTCGTATCGGCAAGATAGTTCCTTCGGTCGCGCAGCCTGCCCTGAGCGGATGCTGTGAATGCGAAGCCAGGCTGCTGGATGATGCGAAGGGCTCCCTCAGGACCGCTTTCGCTCCGCTCAAGCTCCTCAGGATGACAGTTTCCGGGTTCGATCACCTGTGCTGGCCGAAACCTTACACCGCAAGGCAAATTCGTCAGGGAAACCCTGAGTTCGATCATGATTCCTCGGCCAGCGTGTCGAGCCACTGCCTGACCTGACACCGTGGGCGGTGTCATCGTCACTCCTGGATTGTCCGCTCGTACGACCAGCGCTGCTGGGCGGGCGATGGGCCGAGGTTGTTCTGACGCAGCGCGCAAGGCCTTGATGAGCAGAAATTCTGTTGAGCGCTCCCTTAATAGGGACACGCCATTGGTGGCTTGTGACCATGCGCTTGACTGCCGATGGGCGTTAGTATATACTTTTAGTATCTATTACATGCGAGGCCTCATGAAGAGAGCAAGATTGTTTAAGAACGGGCAGAGTCAGGCAGTGCGCCTGCCGAGGGAGTTCCGCTTTGAGGGAGAGGAAGTCCTGGTCAAGCGCCTGGGCAATGGCGTGTTGCTGCTTCCTGTAAAGGGTTATTGGGATGGGATGCTGGCGAGTATCGATGAGTTTCCCGATGACTTCATGGCCGAGGGACGAGAACAACCGCAACAACAGCAACAGCGAGAGAGTCTGTAATGGCGTACTTGCTGGACACCAATGTGTGCATCGCCATAATCAAGCGCAAACCATCGGGTGTGTTGGAGCGATTGCAACGGTGCGGACCTGGTGACGTACTCATATCAGCCATATCGGTTGCAGAGCTGAGGTACGGAGCGACCAAGAGTCAAGAAGCAACAAAGGCACATTCGACGCTCGACAAGTTTCTGGCCCCATTCGAGATCCTGGACTTTGACTATTTGAGTGCTGCAACTTATGGCGCGGTTCGGGCAGCTCTGGAAGGCGGCGGTACTCCAATCGGCCCGCTGGATACGTTAATTGCATCACAGGCGGTGCAAAACGATCTTGTGCTGGTCACAAGCAACGCACGCGAATTCAGCCGCGTACAAGGTCTTAAGCTGGAGAATTGGATTGGCTCCTAGCTTCAATGCCGTTCACTTGACCTGGGGGCGCGGGCATCCTGCCCGCTGCGAAGGAGGCGTGACGCCTGCGCCCCCAGGGTTCCGAGCTGACTATCGCAAGGCGAATTCGTCAGGGAAGCCCTGAGTTCGATCATGATTCCCCGGCCAGCCCAGAGCGTGCAGAGGGATCGACGATTGGTAAAGGCGGATGGTCGGGCTGCGGACGAACCCCCTCAGATGACGCCCTCGTATATTGAATCAAGACTCAGGCTCAACTCGGTGGAAGGTGCTGGCGCCAAAACAAGAGTCTCGCGATCGTGATACACGCTCAGAGTCCAGCTTCGATCGCTCGTCCTGGTGTAAACTTCCACCGTTCGTTCGTCCTGATAGACGATAGCGTACTGTTGTAGGCTTTCGATCAATCTATAGGCCAGGAGCTTCTCTCGGCGATCGATATCAGCCGTGGAAGGAGATAGCACCTCGATTATTAGTCGCGGTGCCGTTTTGTATAAGCTGGTCGCCATGAACGGTTCGCAGGTAACCATCACGTCGGGATAGTAGAAGCTGTTGGTTGCCTCCACCCTGACCTTCATGTCTGCGACAAACGTTCGGCAGCCGGTACCCCTGATGGCATTTGCAATGAGTACATTTAGATTACTTACGATTGCGTTGTGAGCCTCGCTTGAACCAACCATCGCGAACACGCGCCCATCTAAAAACTCGTGGCGCACAGTGCTGGTTTCTTCGAGCTTCAAGTATTCGTCGACCGAGATTTGCAGATCGTGGGCAGGAGTGGACATGAGGATTATCCTGATGGCTTCAACACCATTGTATAAGCCGCTCCAGAGCGGTGTCTACAGGTAGGGGGCATTGGAAACCCGCAGTTGACGTACTCATATCAGCCATATCGGTTGCAGAGCTGAGGTATGGAGCGACCAAGAGTCGCGAAGCAGCAAAGGCACAGTCGACGCTCGACAAGTTTCTGGCCCCATTCGAGATCCTGGACTTTGACTATTTGTGCGCCGCTACTTATGGCGCGGTTCGGGCAGCTCTGGAAAGCGGCAGTACTCCAATCGGCCCGCTGGATACGTTAATTGCATCACAGGCGGTGCTGAACAATCTCGTGCTGGTCACAAACAACGCACGCGAATTCAAGCGGGTGCAAGGTCTTAAGCTGGAGAATTGGATTGGCTCCTAGCTTCAATGCTTCAATGCCGTTCACTTAACCTGGGGGCGCGGGCATCCTGCCCGCTGCGAAGGAGGCGTGACGCCTGCGCCCCAGGGTTCCGAACCCAATCCGTCGTAAAATGAACGGTACCGCCATGTTTGCGCATTGGTGATGTACCAGCAGTGGGGTGAACGTAAGCTAGCCCCGAAATCATGGACATTCAACTTGTCGCCGGTCCAAGATCCGCTGGAGCGAGTCATATGCCGATAGGGGTCAAGAGGACAGCCAGCCGCGGTTATACGATCTAGAGTCG
>DATNRD010000272.1:0-8125 GCA_036703665.1 Candidatus Obscuribacterales bacterium | reverse complement strand
AGGGCCTGCATCACGTCCGGAGAGAGGTTTCTCTCAGCGAGCGCGCTCCGGATAAAAGCAGGAAGGGTCGATACGTCATCAACGATCATTTTTTGAACTTCTGGTTTCGTTTCGTGGACCCGGTCGTAACCCTGGTTGATGTGGGTCGGGGCGAGCAGCTCTTCAGAGAGCTAATCTCCCCTCAAGTCGGCGCCTATATGGGCGGTATCTTCGAATCTGTCTGCCAGGACTTTGTATTGCTGTACGGGCAGGAGATAGGCTTGCCAATCGCCAAAAGAGTAGGACGAATCTGGGATCGAGATTACGACATCGACGTGGTCAGTGAAAATCTGGACAGCAGTTACACCTTCGGTGAGTGCAAATGGTCATCGTTCCGAAGCTTGCAAACAGCTCGAAGGAAATTACTGGAAAACTCGCAGCGCAGCGGCATGTCCTCAGCAACTTCCAGATACGTGCTCTTCTCAACTGACCCGGTGACCATCCCCGAACCTCTGCAGAAGGAACAGCCGCTGTTCGGCGTGTCCACTGACCAGCTGTTTGCTTAGCCTATCTGCCAGAAACGTGGGGGAGCCAAAGCGTTCCACTTGCGGGACTGGCTTCCATAGCGGACCAGAAACCTTGAATCTAACTAGACCGCTCGATCCACACAGGGGCGCTCTTGAAGGCGGGGGTTCTGGAGCGGGGGTTGACGTTGCCTTTGATGAGCACGTTTGACTCAGGGTAGAACATCGCTACCACGCCCGGCCTGATGTTGCCGATCACTACCTCGATGTTCTCGAGCTTGCCTGCTTCACCGCGGACGGTGACTCGCTGGGGTGGACAGATTCAGCATTCCGGCGTCTTCCATGGACATGAGCAGACAATGGCGGTGCGGTATGCCGCGATAGAGATCGTAGGGCTCATACACGACAGTATTGAACTGACCCTCAGAGCGAAGAGTGATGAGCCTCAAGCCATCGTGCTGGAAAACAGGCAGCGGCGTCCGCTGCATCTGTGTGCTCGGCCGTGTGGTGTGTTGAATTGCGCCTGGTGGTAAATCCTGCTCCCGCCGGCGGAGGCCGGTGCCATTGATTCTCTGATGGCGCGAGGCCGCTGACTTTTACCCGTTGGTCCAGCGGGGGCAGCTCAGGAGCTATCAGGGCAGGCGTTGCCAGAGAATTCTGCCGGCACGGTTGCTCGGATTCGCTGGCCGGGTTTTTCAGAAAACGTCGAACCTGCCGGGCACTCCAATTTTTTCGGCCTCCGCTCGGTCCTTTGCCGCGAGGTCCTTGTGTCCAAGCATGTCGTAGGCCTTGGCGCGGTAGAAGTACAGTTCACCTCTCTCGCGGCCTGCGCCGATGCCCAATTCAAGGCACTTGCTGAAATCAGCAAGCGCTTCCTTGGGGCGACCTGTGGCGACATAATAGTTGGCGCGCCAGATGTATGCTTTGCCTAATCTGGGATTCATTTCGATTGCTCGATTAAAGGACTCGAGCGCCTTTTTATGCTGCTTCATGTCGAGATAGACGATGCCTTTGCAAAGGTACATCCGGTGATTCTTGGGGTCAAAGGTGAGTGCTGCGTCGAAATCCTGCAGGGCTTTCTGATAGTCACCCGATTCGGCGTAAGCGTATCCGCGGTTCATGTAGGCACTGTCTGAGCTGCCTAAGGCCAGGGCTTCATTGAAATCATTGATCGCCGATTTGAAATCTTTGATCTTCGTATAGGCTTTTCCTTGCACGAGGTATGCATCTATAGAAGGACGAATTCTAATTACTCGTCCATAAGCCCTGATGGCCTCGTCATACTTGTGTTCGGTATAGAACAGGTCGCTGGCTTCCTTTTGCGCCGCGTCCAGATCCGCCTTTTGTTGTGCCGTCAGTGGAATGAAGGGAGACAGCCGGACAGTCATGGCGTCTTCGAAGTCAAAATACTCACGCATGAACTTCAACTTGAGATAGTCGCCATAATTGTGTTTTGCGACAATGTTCTCTACCTCAGCCGGGCTCTTGACTGCGATACCGTCCACTTCGATGATTTCATCGTTTGGATTAAGGCTTGCGACATCCGCCGGTGAGCCTGGAACGACCTCGGTAATTTTGAGATGTCCCCTGTCGGACAGGCCGAGCTTCACGCCCAGATTCGGCTTGCCAGAGGCTGCCTGCGGTGTCGAACTTCCTGTGCCTGCAACCGAAGGAACACAGGATAGTGGTTGCAACAGGAATGTGCAGAGTATCGCCAGACAAATTGCCTTAGCATTGTTTTTTGAACTCATCCTTGTCTGCCCCCGGAGATTTGAGTCATGAACTCTTGCAAGAATGACGTATCCTGACAATAGCTGTGCACGACGGAAGCAGCAGGGATGCCGTGATGACTCTGTTGATGATTCCGCCGCAGATTCAGTAATTTTACACGGCGGGAAATTGCGGCGCAATGGTCGACGTCAGCGCTTGTCTCTTGCAGCGAGCCCTATTCCGGCAGTGTGCCACGCAGGTAAGAAGGAAGTCTTGGCAATGTTGCCCACTGCTGATTCAGTGTCGCTTTGCGGCCGAGGCACTGAGCCGCATAGACAACGTGACATTCCTTTCCATTGTCCATGTACTTCAGGTCTAAAGCTTCGGGGTTGCCCGGCTGCCCCACCGTGTACGTTGCCTGTATCGGCTCCGGGTCACCGGGGCTTAAGATCGTGGCCTTCGATGAAGGCAGACAGTTGACTTCTGTGCCGTCTTCACCGAGAAAGACAGTGCCGGCAAGCTCAGGCGGCAACGTCGAGGATGGGGGGCCGTCCGGAAGCTTGTCCCACCCGAGCTTCTCCATGATTGTCTGGCGTGCGGCGTCCGACCATCCCTGCAACTCGGGATTCTGTTCTAGTTTCTTCTGGGCTTCCTCGCGCACATTGTAAGTTGGCTTGTCGGCCGTGCTACAAGCTGCGAGCGTGATTAGCATGGTACCTGATATGGTGGCAACCAGTGGGCCGGATCCGAAGCCTCGTAATCTCATGGCAATCCACCTGCTTTCCTCGAACAGGGGCCTTCAATCAGCGCCATATAGCAGACTCCAGAATCCTGCTGTACATAGGCTTATTCGCCACGAATGCCGCCTTAGTTCTGGCATGCAACATAAACTCATGAACCTCCAGTGCACGCGGGTCGGGCTGCTCCATGAAAGTGACTTTGACGAAGCTCTGCGGCCCTCCTGTTTGCGGATCGGTCATGTATCCTTCGGCATCCATGATCGTCCTGCCTTTGAGGGTACGCAGCTCAACTCTTTCCACGTGAAATACAGGCGCCTCCGTGTCCGGCGGTTTGTGGTTGTTGGTGAATTGGTTGTTGCCGAGGCTATTGACGCCCATTGCCGTGGACAGCCTTTGCATGATCTCTTTCACTTGTTTCTGGCGCTGCGTATTGGAAGTATAGGCTGAATCCTTCTCCCAATCCTCCGTGTATAGAACTTTGGGAGCTTTGAGATTGGAGTTAGTGGCCAGAAGATTATGAAAGTACTGACCGTCTTGATGTGATAGAGGAGAGCCTCTGTGATAAATGGCCACTGTAACGTCTGTTCGGCGCGCCGGTGTGAACTCGTAGTTGTATCCGTGTCGCACGCTGGAAGCGGCTTCATCCTCGGTGAAATCCCAGTCGGACGGTACGCTCATATGCGCGATGGGCCCGGGAGTCTCGATGCTCTTCATTGCACTTCCGGGATTTTGGCCGGCACGCGGATTGGCGGCGATCCTGATGAGGACGTTTCCCGAGAAGTTCTCAGCCGTGTCAGCCAATGTCACCGTGTCTGCTTGCCGGCTTACGCAATGGTATTCAAGCGGTGGCGCAGCATACAAGACCATACGAATTTCATCCTCCGTCTTGCCGAATTTTAGCATTGTTCCCTGTCGAGCGACCCGGCGTAGGAAAGCACCGTTCCGGTGCAGGCAGGGTTTTGTCAAGCTCGAACTCGTTCATTCGGCTCTCGTTGATTGTTGTGAGGGGCTCGGATTCGCTGGCCGGGTTTTTCAGAAAACGTCGAACCTGCCGGGCACTCCAATTTTTTCGGCCTCCGCTCGGTCCTTTTCTGCGAGGTCCTTGTGTCCAAGCATGTCGTAGGCCTTGGCGCGGTAAAAGTACAGTTCACCTCTCTCGCGGCCTAAGCCGATGCCCAATTCAAGGCACTTGCTGAAATCAGCAAGCGCCTCCTTGGGCCGACCGGTGGCGACATAATAGTTGGCGCGCCAGATGTATGCTTTGCCTGTTCTGGGATTCATTTCGATTGCTCGATTAAAGGACTCGAGCGCCTTTTTATACTGCTTCATGTCGAGATAGACGATGCCTTTGCAAAGGGGCACCTGGGGATTCTCGGGTTGAAAGGTGAGTGCGAAATCGAAATCTTGCAGGGCCTTCTGATAGTCACCCGATTCGGCGTAAGCGTATCCGCGGTTCATGTAGGCACCGTATGTGCTGCCTAACGCCAGGGCTTGATTGAAATCATTGATCGCCGATGTGAAATCTTTGATCTTCGTATAGGCTTGTCCCTGTACGACGTATGCATCTATAGATGGACGAATTCGAATTACTCGTCCATATGCCCTGATGGCTTCGTCATACTTTTCCTCGGCATAGAACAGGTGGCTGGCTTCCTGCTTCGCTTTATCCAGATCTGCCAGTTGTTGTGCCGTCAGTGGAATGAAGGGAGACAGCCGGAGAGTCATGGCGTCTTCCAAGTCAATATACTCACGCATGAACTTCAACTTGAGGTAGTCGCCGTAATTGTGTTTTCCGACAATGTTTTCAACCTCAGCCTGGCTTTTGACTGCGATACCGTCCACTTGGATAATTTCATCGTTTGGATTAAGGCTTGCGACATCCGCCGGTGAGCCTGGAACGACCTCGGTAATCTTGAGATACCCCCTGTCGGACAAGCTGAGCTTGACGCCCAGATCCGGCTTGCCAGAGGCTGCCTGCGGTGTCGAACTCCCTGTGCCTGCAACCGAAGGAACACAGGATAGTGGTTGCAACAGAAATGCGCAGAGTACCGCCAGACAAATTACCTTAGCATTGCTTTTTGAACTCATCCTTGTCTGCCCCCGGAGATTTGAGTCATCAGCTCTTGCAAGAATGACTTATCCTGACAATATCCGTGCACGGCGGAAGCAGCAGCTGAAGCCATGATGACTCTGTTGATGATTCCGCCGCAGATTCAGCAATTTTACACGGCGGGAAATTGCGGCGCAATGGTCGACGTCAGCGCTTGTCTCTTGCAACCAGCCCTATTCCGGCAGTGTGCTGCGAAGGTAAGAAGGAAGTCTTCAGGGCGCAGGAATCTCCAACGAAGTGCATGAAAAGGTGGGTTCCGCAGAGATGCCTTGCCAATCCTCATGCGCAGACACCGCCTCATTGCGCCGGCATGCGTTCCGAATCAACTCCAGCATCCACAGGACACCAGCGCGATCGGTCTCCTTGCTCACACATTCCTCCCTCGCCAGCTGTCTCAATCTCAGCCTTGCCAGGACTCATGATGGCAAGCAAGGGGCCCCTCTTGCCAGGTGCGTTTGCTGGAACGGTTACGTGAACCGGCGTTTCATTTGATGAGCACGTTTCAGTCAGCATGAGTGCTGGGGTTGTGGGGCGACCAGCGGCAGGCAGATTTGCCATATGGCCGCCTAAATGTAAAACAGGCCTTATGATTTCCAGACCTTACTGGATAGCTCGGATAGAAGATGCATGGAGGAAGGCAAGCGTCGTGTGGCTTACGGGCGTTCGCCGCGTGGGGAAAACGACGCTGGCGCAGCAACCTTACTCCCGCGCTGTCGAGGGATTGGACGTCACGTTCGCCCGCGCGTTCCACTTGCGGAACCTGCTTACATAGCGGACTACAAGCGTTGAATCTAGCTAGACCGCTCAATCCATACCGGGGCGCTCTTGAAGGCGGGGGTTCTGGAGCGGGGGTCGACGTTGCCTTTGATGAGCACGTTTGACTCGGGGTAGAACATCGCTACCACGCCCGGCCTGATGTTGCCGATCACTACCTCGATGTTCTCGAGCTTGCCTGCTTCACCACGGACGGTGACTCGCTGGCCGTCGGACACATTCAGCATTCCGGCGTCTTCCATGGACATGAGCAGACAATGGCGGTGGGGTATGCCGCGATAGAGATCGTAGGGCTCATACACGACAGTATTGAACTGACCCTCAGAGCGAAGAGTGATCAGCCTCAGTCCATCGTGCTGGAAAACAGGCAGCGGCGTCCTGTGCATCTGTGCCCGGCCGTCTGGTGTGTTGAATTGCGCCTGGTGGTAAATCCTGCCCTGGATGGTGAACTCCCTTCTTGTCTCGTCGATGTTGGCAATTTCCTGCCAGCCCGGAATTACCTCGGCAATGAGTTTGCGAATCTCCTTGTGATTTACGAACCTTCTCCAATCAACCGGTTCGCTGCCGAGCACCATCGTGGCCAGCTCGCAGAGGACCTCTGATTCCGCCCTCATCTGACCGCGCAGGTTCGGCGGCCCACCGTCGGAAAGGCGGACGAAGTTGAACATGGACTCCTGCGTTGTGGACTGAGGCTCTTCGTCTCTAGCTAAAACAGGCAGGATGAGCGTCGTTTGTCCTCGCCCGTGGAAGTGTCCCTGGTTCAGCTTGGTTGAAAGATACACGACGGTATCGATCTTCCGCAGGGCACGCGCGGCCCACTCTGAGTCAGGATTCGAGCCCCAGAGATTCCCTCCAAGGGCGATGAGGGTCTCGATCTCGCCGCGGTCGGCCGCTTCCACCATTGCGTACGTGTCGTAGCCAGGCGTGTCAGGGAGCGGCTTGCCCAGGGATCTTTCCAGGGCACTGCGCACGCCCTCTTGAAGCGCCGGCGTAAAGCCGACCGAGCCGACTCCCTGGACGTTCGAATGCCCCCTGAGCGGTAGCAGTCCCGCCCCCGGCCTGCCGACGTTGCCTGTCGCCAGCGCAATGTTGCAGAGCGCCAGCACGTTGTCCGTTCCGTGGGCATGATGCGTAAGACCCATCGCCCAGCAAAAGATGGCGGACTTGGCCCGGGCAATCATGGCTGCTATCCGCTCAATCTCATCCCTGCCTACGCCGCTGCTCCGGCAAATGTCTTCCCAGGCGGCATTCCGCGCATCGGCAAGGACCGCTTCGTACCCGCTTGTGTGATTCTCCAGGAACTTGCGGTTGATCCCGCCGGATTCGACAAGAGCCTTCAATATGCCGACAAAGAGAGCCACGTCGCCGCCGGCCAGCGGCTGGACATAGCACGACGCGATATCCGATCCGAACAGCAGCGACTTTACCTTCGACGGAACGTGAAACCTCTCCAGACCAGGCTCGCGCACGGGGTTGACGACAATGACCTGCCCGCCCCGCTCCCTGAGCTCGGCAAGCTGCGTCATCATGCGCGGATGGTTGGAGGCGGGATTGGTGCCGGCAAGCACTACCAGATCGCATTTGGAAACGTCTTCCAGCGTAACGGTGGCTGTTCCGGATCCGAACGTCATCTTCAACGCTACACCCGAGGCTTGATGACAATAGTAAGAGCAGTTCATCACGTGATTTGTGCCGTACACCCGGGCGAAGCATTGCAGAAGGAAGGCTGCCTCATTCGAGGATCTGCCGGAGGAGTAGAAGGCGACCTGCTGCGGTTGCGACTCGCGGAGAGCGCGCGCGGCAAGATTCATGGCTGCCGGCCAGGTGATCGGTTTGAAGTGAGACTGCCCGCGCTCCAGAACGAGCGGGAACGTCAGCCGCCCCGCATCTTCCGCCTGCTTGGGAGTGAAGCGCGTAAGCGATTCCAGATCGTGTCGCTCGAAGAAGTCCGGCAGAATCGCCCCTTTCATGTCGGCAGCCTGAGCTTGCAGGCTCTTCTTGCAGACTTCGGGAAAGCGACCGGCTTCGTTGACCATGCCGCCCAGCTGCCCGCCCATGCCCACAGCGCAGGTCTTGCAGGCGTTGCGCGAGCGCATGCGTGTCCAGAGGCGCCACGGGCCTACCTCGATCGCTTTGGCCAGCGTGTAGAGAATTGCCGGCCAGCCACCGCCGGCTCTGGTTTTACGCGAGGCGGTCATTGAGCCGCATCCCTCCGCCGGTGCCGTACGCTACGGTGACGGCCTTGCATCCGGGAAGCTGCGCCTCTTCCCGCTTCGCTGGCGCCACCT
>DATNRD010000271.1:0-4784 GCA_036703665.1 Candidatus Obscuribacterales bacterium | reverse complement strand
GTGGCGGTGAATGAACAGCGCGCGGGCCGCCGAATTCAAATTGGCCCCTTCCTTCAAGTAGACGGCAAGCGTCGGGACCAGCTCCGTTTCCCATTCCGCGTCATAGGCCTCGAGCGGCGCCAGGTTCTCCTCGTAAAAGCGGTCCAGCTCCGGATGGTCGAACATGAGGTAAAGCAGCCGCTTGACCCCCAGCTCGCCATAGCCGACCACGAACTCGTTTTCTCCATGGATCATGGAGCCGATGATCAGTGCCTGGCGAGCCTCCCTGTAAGAGTCGGGCAAATCCAGGGTAGTTTCGGTTATGCGCCCGGCGCCCAACTGCACCTTGGTCTCCGGCGAGCTCTTGCGGATAAGGGCGATCAGATCCTCGGCCTCCTGCTGCCAGGTTCGCCCCGACTTGCGCTGGTAGGGAATGACAAACACACGCGTCCCCTCGATGTCCACGGAGGCGAACGGCTCCTCCGGCCATGGCTGGGACCTCTGAGGATTTGCCATCAATGCCTGGACGGCGAACACGATCAGCCCGTCGCACAGATCGAATCCGAAGCTCTGCTCCAGGCGCTCCTGGTCGGAACCAGACAGGGTGCGCCCGGAAAGGAGGTCTTTCAACAGGCTTTTCTGTGTCACGTTAAAGACGGAAACGTCCTTGCGGCGCTCGCTGAACGCCACCATGGCAGCCAGAGCGGCCGGGTAAAGGTACTCGCCCACAGCCTCGGTGTCGTCATTGGGCCTGACCATGGCAGAGACGTACCCGACCACCGCCTCCTCCAAGAGCACGGGCACCACCAGCCGCCGCCCGATTTTGAAGGGCTTCTGGCAGAGATCCGGCAACGCCCGCGACTCGCCCGAGCGCATCTGGCGGCTTATTGTCTCGGTGACCGAGTCGGCCAGCAAGCGCTGCTGGCTGGGGGGAGTCGGCCCCATGTTTTTGGCGGCCAGGACCTTGAAGTCTGCCGATTCAATCGCCACGGGGCGGTTGAGCCAGGCGGCCAGCTGCTCTGCCACACCGGCCAGGCCCGCCTCCAGGACCAGCGACAGCAGACAGGCATGCAGGCGGGCGCCAGCCCGCTTGAGTTCGGCAAGGAAGGCCAACCGTATATCCTCTGCCGTCTGACCCAGCTCGCCGAAACCGGGAACCATGAGCAAAGGGATTTCCGCGTCGGCGCACTGCTTGACCAGGCGTTGCATCTCGACATCGAGGCTGACCGGTGCCAGGGCCCCAGCCGACGTGCCGCCGTGAGCAGCGCCGGGACCGGCCGCATCAACTGGAACCAGATAAGGCCTTACGACCACAATGCCCGCCAGCTCTCCGAGCATGTCTTGTTCCTGGGGACCGATCAGTCCCGGACGCGCCACCAGCAGGCTGCCCGCCTTGGGAGGCGGTGAAAGCGTCGTTACCACCTGTATGACCGGCCGGTCGAGAAAACCCTGACCGTACAGAACCTGCGCTTCAGCCATGGCCTCCGCATTGAGGAGATGCCTCAGGGTGGGCTGATGTGGTGATGATTGACCCGTCATAACAGTCTAAATCTGACTGCTCCTATATTACTCTGCCCGCACGGCGGCAGCGTAACTGCCGGTCAGGACGGCCATTGCGGTGTTGCAGCCCGACCGACCCGGGCACGGCAACTGCCATCCAGCGGAGTGCGGAGAAGACGAACAAGCCAAGAGGTTGATGATGTCTGGGATATCCTCGAGGATAAAATTTTCCCGAAAGCATAGATCCACTTGTATAAAGCTTTCCCGGGTGATACCATCCCCGACTTGGAGACCACGAGCTGGTTTTTCAACAAGGAGGAAACGCAATGAACCGAGCTGAGCTTATCAGCGAAATCGCAGAACTCACTGGACAGCCCAAAACCCAGGTCGGCGCTGCCCTCAACGCGCTGATATACAACATCACCGGCGCCCTGGCCCGTGGCGAGAAAGTCACACTGGTCGGTTTCGGCACCTTCGAACGCCGCAGCCGTCAGGCCAGAACCGGCCGTAACCCGAGAACGCTTGCTCCGCTCCGCATTCCGGCGAGCAAGGTTCCGGCGTTCCGCGCAGGACAAGAGCTCAAGGACATCGTCGACGGTCGCGCTCGTCAGAAGTCCTGGTCGGCTCCCGGCGCCAAGCCTTCCGCCAGGAAGACCACCAAGAAGGCCGGCAAGTCGAAGCGTCGCTAAGCACGGCTTCTTGAAACTCACGAAATCGGGACGGGTTCTTTACAACCCGTCCCGATTTCGTGAGGAGCCAGTCGCAGATTAATTCTCGGGAAATGGCCGAAAAATTTTGCTGGACCCCTTGAGCTTGGCAGCGTTTTAAGACAGAATTAATGCACCTTCTCGTCCAATTGAATAGAGGTCTAGCCAGGCGCCGAGCCTGTTTTCCCTCTGCACGCTAGAAAGGGTCCCTATGAACCAGTTCGTACAAGCCTTGGAGGAAAGATTGCGCGCTGTCTTCCAGCATAGAGCCGCCGAGTTCAGCCGGCACGCCGAAGAAGAACCGTCGACGGCGTACGTTACCGCCGAGCTTGCCGGGCTCTATCGCGACCTGGTTGAGGTTCTCAGCCACTAAGCGGGTCGCGCCGGTCCCAACTGAGCAAACGATCGAAAACGGGCTTGGCGGCCCGTTTTCCTTTTCCAGCGTGTAGCCCAGGACGACGTCGGCATGCCCTTTAGCTGCACGAGCGCCGTCCCACATTCTGAGGGCGAATTGAGTCACCGCTTGTGCAGGCGGGGTTTACCCGAGCGAGGGGTTGAACCCCTCCTGTACAGCCTGAAGATTAGATCTCCAGCATGACCATACCGCATCGCCGGCGGGCAGCAATGTCCAGTGCGCAGGGCCAAAGTGTGCCGGCGGCCCGCCTTCAGTGGGGAAACTCCCATGGACACCAGCCAGCCGGTGGACTAACCTTTTCTCGCTGAAATCCGCACCCTTTAGAGGCGCTTCGCTGGAAGGGCACAGGACTTCCGCCGAAGACCGCGGTAAGTTGCAATTCTGGAAGTTTGTGTCATGGATAGCATTTTGAGCATCGTCGGCCTCACTCTTGCCTGTGTTGTCCTTATCTGGCTGGCGTTCCCGAACCTGCTCATCCCGGCGGGGAAGCCCCGGAAAAAGACGGTCGGCTCCACCTACTGGGGCGTCTATGAAGGTTTGCCTCCCGAGGAGCCCGAATCCGCCCGCACCATCGAGCTCGACGAACCGTCCGGCAAGGAGCGTGTTGTGGCGGGCAGCGCTATGTACGCCGCCGGCCGCGGCACCAGCTTTCGCCAGTAGAGGGCGACGTTTTACAGGCACAGCTTTCTGGGAATGTATTGGATTGATTCCCCAGCGGGCGGCTCTCACACATGCCAAAGCAGGGCCCTTCTCCTCAAGGCGCGCCGCCGGAGCCCGAGCAAGACTCTGGCGGCATCAGGTTGGAAGACCTGGAGCAGCACATTTCGGAGCGCATCAACCAGCTGGCCGACTCAGGCTCTTTTGAGTCGCCCTTTGGTTCCCCCGAACAGCCCGGCCCGTCCTCCAACTCATTCGTGTCGGCCTTCGAGCCGTTCGACGTCTTCGACTACCCCATTCACGGCGACCCCGAGAGTTTGCAAGCAGCCTACCGCGAGGTGAGCCGCTCGTATCAGGAAACGGCCGAGCTGCTGAAGGGCATTCACGATCTCACCGATCTGGTCACGGAATCCATCAGGCAGCTGGGCATCCGGCTGAGCATGCTGGAGGAGCGCCTTGATGGACTGTCCGACGAGCGGACGGACGAGCTGGAGAAATTGGTGCGTGAGATCAAAATCTCCCTCAAGGAAAGTCAGAAACTGCTGAAGGAGGCCGGCGAGCGCTCGGCTGCGTCGCCCGCGATGGTCCCGGACAAGTCTTCAGCCCAGATCATCACCGAGCTGCAAAAGCATGTGCTGGCCCTTGAAGAACGCATCGATCGCAACTCAGCCGATGTAAAAAAAGCGCTGGAAGAACGCATTGGTTCGGTGTGCGACCTTGTGGGCTCGCACTTCAAAGTCCTGGAAAAAGAGGCGCGTGACTACCTCAATCGCAATCTCTTCAGCCTGGCAATACTGGTTATCGTGATCCTCTTTGTCGCCGGGGCGCTCATCGTCAACACCATGGACCGGATGTGCACATACCTTACGCAGTCGATGGATTCGCTGCGCTCCCACATCGACCAGATGAACATCCCTCTGCCGCCTCTGCCAGGCGGTCCCCCCGGGCGGTTCCCCCGCTAGCAAACCCGCCCCGGCTGCCGACCCTTGCTTGCTGTCGCTACTTCCTTACCAGACGCCCGGAGGTCAGGGTGTCGACCGTGATGATGCCCATGTCACGCAGAAGTTGGGCCTGGGCAATATTGAAATCGATGATGGCATTGGCTTTGTTTGCCAGGGCCTGCACCCAGGCCTGTTGCGCCTGAATGACGTCCAGGTTTATGCCCACGCCATTGGCCAGCCGCACGCGGGCAAGGCGCAGCTGCTCAGCCGAGGAGACCACCTGAGCCGAGGCAACGTCGATTACTTTCTCGGCTGTCTGACTGTTCAAATAGGACTGACGTACCTGTGTAAGAACATCAAGCAGCTGCTGGTTGGCCTGCAGTGTGACCTGCCTGGCCACGGCTTTGGCCGACATCACGTTGGCTGCATCGGGCACCCCGAGATTCGGGTAGTTCCAGTCCACCCGGAAACCTATGGTGTAGGATTTCCTTACCTGGCGCCGCACCGGTGCCGGCGGGTTGGGCACGACACCGGCCAGGAACACAGGGCTGGGCACTCCCAGCGCATTGTTGGCCTGAATGGGCA
>DATNRD010000270.1:0-2884 GCA_036703665.1 Candidatus Obscuribacterales bacterium | reverse complement strand
CGCCGCCGCGAAGCGCACCGCCGAGAACATCCGCATGGTGCGCGATTATCTCGAGCTGCCCATCGCCGTCGAGAACGTCAGCTCCTACACCGAATACCATGTCTCCGAGATGACCGAGTGGGAGTTTCTCACCGAAGTCGTGGAGAGGGCGGATTGCGGCATCCTGCTGGACGTGAACAACATCTATGTGGCTTCGCAAAATCACGGTTTCGATCCGTACCTTTACCTGGAAAACATCCCGCACCAGCGGGTGGCGCAGATACACATAGCCGGACACACGAGGTACGATGACTACCTGCTGGATACGCACGATCACCCTGTTCCCAAGCCTGTATGGGAGCTGTACGCGCGCGCGATTCAATTGATCGGCCCGACCAACACGTTGCTGGAGTGGGACGCTCGCTTACCTTCTTTTGAAGTCGTCCACAGGGAAGCGCTGAAGGCGGAAAAGTACATGAAGGCGGCGGAGAGCAGTGCTCATGAAGCAGTCAGCGCGTAAGAGCAGGACTGCCGTGCACGGTCGCGGTATGGCCAAGCTAATCAGCTTTGATGAAGCCGAGCGGTTGTTTGCTTCTGCAATCATGCGCCCGATGACCAGCGGGCAACGTATGCAGCGCAAATGGATCGACGGCCGGAGCATGCGTGAGGTCGCAGCCGAGTTCATCAAACCCAACGATCGCCTGACCAGCTATGAACGGCTGGAGATCTACAACAAGCAATACTGGTTCCGGCTCGTCGACTGCATGTACGAGGACTTCCCGGGGCTGCTCACGGTGCTGGGGCAGAAGAAGTTCGATGCTCTTATCACCGAATACTTGACGCGCTATCCCTCTTCTTCCTTCACGCTGCGCAACCTGGGCTGGCGTCTGGTGGAGTTCATCGAAGCTGAGCCTGAATGGACGGCTCCACGGCAGAAGATGGCGCTCGATATGGCGCGGATCGAGTGGGCATGGGTGGTAGCTTTTGACGGGGAGGCCAAGACTCCCATTACGGCCGATGATGTCCGCAGTCGTGATCCGGAGAGACTCAGGCTCTCATTGCAGCCTTACATCTCGTTGCTTGAGCTGGACTATCCGCTCGACGACTTTTTGATTTCCCTGAAGAAGGTCGAGCATCTCAGGACGGAAGCAAGTGCAACCTGCTCACATGAAGTCTGCGTGCCCAAGGTGCCGCTGCCCAGCCCGGAGCACGTGTACGTGGCTGTGCACCGATTCGAAAACTGGGTCTATTACAAGCGACTGGAGCCGGAAGAGTTTGCCGTGTTGAAAGGCCTGCAATCGGGACTGACTGTGGCTGAAGCGTGTTCTCTGGCCTTGAACGGATCTCCTGACGAGTCCGAGGACCTAAGCGATCTGGCGCGCAAGATCAGCGATTGGTTCGCCACCTGGTCAGAGCTGGGTTGGCTGGTCCTGCCAGATGGTTCGTAAGGGCGCCGCCATGCTGGGCCCGTTCCGGCTCGAGACAGCCGCTTGAATCGCTGCACTAAATAACGGGGTTGTGGCGCCGCGCCATGCACCGCACAAGCATGCTGCCATCGACTACCGGCTAGTCTCGCCGTACTTAATGAACGCCGTGGCGGCCATCGTTTTCAGAACCTTGTTCAGGTCCTGCGACGGAAGCGCGAAGCTGAGGTTGAAGCGCTTCATCGCTGCCAGGTAGTCGTATTTGGCGATAAGGACGCCTACGCCCCCGGGAAACTTCTTCTGGTCGATGATCTTGTACGCCAGCACCGTGCTGGGCGGCTCCATGCCGTCATCGATGTAGAGCTCCGCCACCTGCCCGACGGCGACGGTCAGCGTGTTGTACCGCGTGCCGTTGGGACCCGGCATGTAGACCGTGCAGGAGCCGGGAGAGGTTTCCGTCAGATTGAGGACCGTAAGCCGGCCGTCCAGCGCGGAAACCATGACGACCGCACCGCTCTTGACGGTGGTCATGACCTTCTGCCGATTGACCTCGGCCGAGATGATGACCGGATCATCGGCCCCCCTGACCAGGACGGCACCATCGGCGATCATCAGTTCGTTAGCGGCCAACGTACCATAACGGGCTCCGCGGGTCGGCATGAAAGCGGCGCCTCTACGCTCCTCTTTCGAGACTTCGGCAACCTCGGTGGCCGTGACGCCCGCTACGAGCGGCTTGGCAGGGGCAGCCGGGGCCTTGCTGGCCGCTATGAGCTGCTCCTTGTCCTGGCGCAGAAGCGGATCGGACTGAAACAGAGCGCTTTGCAGTGTCGATTCCTTGCTCACCGCGTCTGCCATGGAGAATCGCCCGATCACCAGTACGTACCCCTCGCGGCGGTAAACGTTGTCCGGGGTTTCGCTGATGCCGTGCAGCGACACTAGATCCTCAACCACGGAGTCCTCCGGCGCAACGGTGACGAACCTGCCGGCGTCGACCTTGGCCAGCTCATAGGACGGGTTGCACAGATCGACGACCCGGGTCTGGCGGCGTGGAGAATCCATCAGCGACACGTATTGAGTAAGCCCGTTGCTGGCGGTATCGACAATCCCGGCGGCGCCCGGGGGCATGATGACGCTCATCCTGCCGCTCTCCACCTCCAGGTCGGCTGAGGTTGAGCCGTTGTGCACATAGACCCTGCCTACCTTGACGACCAGCACATTGGGGGCCTTGGCCAGCACCGTGGTTCCTGGCGTACCGACGATCAAGCGCCTGCCGCTTTCAGCATTGCCGCTGTCGAATCCCTGGCAGTTGCGGGAGAACATGAGCTTGCCGCGGCGGGCCGCGGCTTGCGTTGCAGGATCGGGTTTGGCGGTCGCTGCATGCCAAAGATTAGCCACTTCTGGGATGGCGGCATCTTCCTGGGGAGGCTTGCCGAGTTTCTCAGGAGCGGGCAGTTCGGGCACGGGCGGCATGGACTGCGGTA
>DATNRD010000269.1:0-3500 GCA_036703665.1 Candidatus Obscuribacterales bacterium | reverse complement strand
GAGGCTAGCGTCGCCTGGGTCAAGGCGACGGCCGCGCTGGCCGCCGCGGCTCTCAGTTGAGTTATCGCCATCTGGCGTTCACCGGCGATCTGCTGCTCGATTTTGAGTCGCAGATCATCGAGCTCCTTGCGGGTCTGCTCCTCGAGCTGGGCGCGCATCTGCTCGGCCATGTGCCGGGCATCGACAAGGATCTTCTCGGCCTCCTTTTCGGCGTTGGCGATCTTCTTTTGTTGTGCCTCCAGAAAGGCGAGTCCTTCGGCACGAGCTTGCGAGGCTTCGCGCAGCATGCTCTCGATCGACTCCTGTCGGGAGCGGAACGCACCGGGCAGATATTTGTTGCCGAGCCAGCCAATCAGGACAATGAGCAGGAGCCAGTTAATGAGGTTGTTCTCGAACAGAGCAAACAGGGTGTTGCTTTGCTCGACCGTGGCCAGGAACAACATCAGCAAGCCTCCTCCAGCGCGCGCCGCACCTTGTCCTTCTCCAGGCTGACGCTGACCGGCTCGCCCAGGAGCTTGGCCGTGATGTGACCGACCAGCTCCTGCTCCTGGGCAACCAGGGAATCTATGAGCGCATCTCTTTCAGAGGCGATCTCCGCCCTTGCCTGCGCCAGTCTCCTGTCGCCTTCCTCGCGCACCCGACCGAGCTCCATGTTGCGGTGGTAGTTAGCCTTCTCGACCGCCTCGTTTATTACTGACTGCGCTTGCGAGCGGATCTCGGCAAGGTGCTGGTGATACTGATTGAGCACCGTCTCAGCTTCCGCGCGCGAGGCCTTTCCGGCTTCCAGATCCGCCTTGACCCTGGCTTCTCGCTCGGCGATGGCCCTCCCGACTGGCTCCAGCATGACCTTGTTCAGCAGGTAGAGAAACAGTAAGAAACTGACAACAAAAATCGGCAGCGTCGCGTTGATTTGAAAAATTTCGGGCATTTCTGTTTTACTTCGGGGCCGGCGAAGCCGGCCCCCTGGCTTGTGTTCCGCTCTTTGTCAGGCCTTGGTGCCGAAGCCGAAAAGCATGATGGCGATGACGAAGGCCAGGAGACCCAGCGCCTCCATGAGTGCCGCAATGATGATAGCGTTGGCGAGCAGTTTGCCGGCCATCTCTGGCTGTCGAGCCATCCCTTCCAGGGCTCTCGAGCCGGCCACGCCGATGCCGATGCCGGGTCCGAAGACGCCGACTGCGGCGATGCCGGAGCCGATAAGGGAGGCGGCCTTGATGAGAGCCTGACTGTCAACGCTGGCTGCAGCCGTTTGAGCTTGGGCGATGAGTTGGGGGTCCACTATTGTTCTCCTCCAGAGCGGTGCCGGTCTTGGCTTGACCTGCGGACTGATTGCGAAAGGCGCGCCAAAGCCGGCGTCAGGGACGCGACGAATAGCTTTTTCAAGAAAGCCGCCATAAATTATAACAGGGGCGATTTTTCTCGCAGGCGCGCCGGGCGGTTTTCTTCAGTGGTGCTCAGCCACGGTCAAGCCAATATAAATCGAGGTAAGAAGCGCAAAGACAAAGGCCTGGATCACGCCGATAAAGAGTTCGAACCCCATCACGAACGTGGGCAGGAGGACCGGCATGATCGTAAGGAAGGCTGCGCGCAGCAGCTCGTCGGCTGTGATCACGACCATCAGCCGCAGCGCCAGCGTCGACGGGCGTATGACGGCATCGAGCCACTCGATCGGGTTGAAGGCGAGAACCTTTGCGAATGAGGCACCATGTGCCCAGAAGCCTGACCCGAGATAAACAATAAGCGAAACCAGCGCCAGGCCGGCCGTGACGTTGAAGTCAGTCGTCGGAGAGGCGAGCTCGAACTTCTCGATTTCGTGCCCGTGCGCTGGAAGATTCGGCCACCAGTCGAAGTGCTCGAAGAAGCGCCAGGGACCCACGCCGATGAAGTTCGCCGTTAACACAAAAATAAATATTGCCGCAACCAACGGAAAGAATTTTCTGAAATGATGCCCGATCTGGTTCTTGGCAATGTCCTGCGTGAAGAGGTACAGGCCCTCCAAGACTGCTTGCGCTTTGCCGCCCGGGCCGTCCGTGACCAGCCTGGGCGTGATGAGCGCGGCCGCGCCGAGAATGCCGCCCATGCAAAGCCAGCTCAGGACCAGCGTATCAACGTGGATATCGCCAAGCGGGCCCATGAAATTGATATTGGTGATGGAGGGGTCGTCTATAAACTGTGACAGGCGAAGGTTTTTTCCTAGCATGGCGGTTTTACCGGTGGGTTCCTCGAGGCAAGCAAGTCACGCAAAGTCAGTTGCGGCGCGGGCATGCGCTTTCAGGCGCGCAAGATACCGATGATATCAGATGAGATCCCGAACTTCCGGCCCGTTGACAACCGGCCCGTGGCCGGCGATCAATTGCCAATGGCGCCTTGATCCAGCAGCTGCGCGTGTGGTGCTCGTGGCCAGCAGCTCCGCGAAGTCTCCGCCGGGCAGGTGGGCGATTTCATCCCGCGCCTGTACGGGCGGGGTTTATCCCCGCCCGTACACAAGCCTTGCTTTCAAGCACAAGCGCACCGCTAATTCGCCGGCTGGTTCAATCAGCGGGCTCTCTTTATGGCTTGGAAAGCCAGCTCCACTGCTTCTTCGGCTGTGGCGGCCGTGGCGGGCTCGGGCAGCGGCTCTTCGGCTTGGAATTTCCATGTGTGCAATAGCACCACGGGCTTGCCAATCTTGAGCGCCAGCGCGATCTCTGAAAGCGTTCCGTAGCCGCCGGCGATGGCTATCAGCGCATCGCTGGCGCAGACGTTGACCCAGTTGCGCCCGTCGGACAGGCCCGTGAATATGGCCAGTTCGACGTGCGGGTTGGGCGGCGAGTCGAGGTCGTTCATGCCCGGCATGATGCCTACGGTGAGCCCGCCTGCCTCTCTGGCTCCGGCGCAGGCGGCCTCCATGACACCGCCCATGCCACCGCAGAGCAAAACTGCTCCGCGCTCGGCGATGAGCCGACCGACCCGGTGCGCCTGCCGGCTCGCCTCCTCGCCGCAGCGCCCGGCTCCCATGACGCCGATGACCGGCTTTCTCGCCCTGCTCGAACTTCTACTCATTGCTGCGGCGCCACGCATTCGGGCGAGTCTATCCTGGGCGAATTTACTGTTCGCGAGACGGGCGTCGCTTCCATCTCCTCGGCAGGGTAGGGACCGAGCAGGCGAAGGATATCCGGCGCGCCAGTAACAGATGCGTCCAGCCACCTGTCTTCGTCTTCACGGCGGAGGATGGCCGGCATGCGCTCGTGGACCTCCGTGATCCAGCCGTTGGCAGGAACGGTGATAATGGTGCAGGTCTCCAGCACTTCGCCGTCGGCGGACTTCCACGTGTCCCAGAGACCAGCGAAGGCAAACAATCGCCTGTCCTTCATGGTGATGTGCAGCGGCACGCGCGCATCGTTCTCGCTCTTCCACTCGAAGAAGCCGTCGGCGGGAATCAGGCACCGCCTGCGGGTCAAGCTGGTTTTGAAGGTCGGCTTGCTGGCCAGAGTCTCCATGCGCGCGTTTATCATCGGCTT
>DATNRD010000268.1:0-7363 GCA_036703665.1 Candidatus Obscuribacterales bacterium | reverse complement strand
GCCTCCTCGACGCCTGCCAGTCTGCGACCTGTCCCTATCTGTACGCAGTAGTCGTCTTAGCGCTCTCGACCGGCATGCGCTACGGCGAGATCATGAACTTGCGCTGGAGTGACGTCGATTTGGTGAAGGGCCGGATCATTCTCCAAGACACCAAGAACGGTGAGCGGCGCAACGTCCCTTTGACCGGGCATGCTCACCAGGAGATCGAGAAACTCTCGAAGATCCGTCGGATCGATACGGACTTCCTTTTTCCGAACACGAACTTCGGCGAGAAAGCGAGGCCGTACGAAATCCGTAAGAGTTGGAACACCGCCTTGAAGACGGCGGAAATCGAGAACTTCCGCTTCCATGATCTGAGGCATTCCACGGCGAGCTACCTAGCGATGAATGGAGCCACTCCAGGTGAGATCGCTGAAGTGCTGGGACACAAGACGTTGCAGATGGTGAAGCGATACGCGCATCTGTCGGAGGCGCACACGAGAAGCGTAGTACAGACACTCAATGACAGGCTATTTGACAATCATTTTGTCTGATGCCCGCTTGACCTAAACCTCGTGCGCGGGTTTAATCCGCGCTGTAGTCCCGTTCACGCAAGGAGTGCGGGAGCCGAAAGGCTCGACGGGTGGCCGCAATGGCCCTTAGTGCACTCCATGCGCATCCCTCGTGGGTTTTCGCTGGCGGCACGGAGGCCGAACGGCCGCCCGCAATCAACTTACGAGGAGCATGTCGTGCAACACAGTATTCACCCGCGGCCACTTTTATCCGTGAGGCAGTTTGCGGCAAAGCATTCCGCCTTCACGCAATCCTCACTGCGTGCCTTGATAGATAAAGCGCGCGAACGCTACTCGTCGCGCGGCGTCGTTCCGGGCAATGGCCTCGCGCCAGCCATCGTCAGGGTCGGCCGGAAAGTGTTGATTGACGAGGAAGCGTTCTTTCGTTGGCTAGCCACACAACCGCGCGAAGCTAGCCGCTAACCAAGCGTCCCCAAAACGACCTCTCCCTTTCATATGACCTATCAAGAAGCTCTGTCTACTTGCTTCGCAGGCACCCTTTCGATGGACAAGGATCCATCTCTGCTACTTAGCCTGCCCGTGCCCACGGACGCCGAGTGGAACCGATGTCTCAACGAGCTGAATCGGGCGTGCGGTGAAGACGCTAGCAACGCCTGGCACAGCTTGGGTCAATACCAGTTTCATCTACACAACCTTGGACTGCACACCCCCTTGGCTCAGTACGTTGCTGAGATAAGAGATGTTGTCCGAGAACACGCGGTGCCGAGCGAGTACCTGATCCAGCATTCGAAGTTTCTACCCTGGCCAAGCAGGCTGGTTCGGTATGTGTTCCACGACATGGATCCCGATGTATTCATCCGTCGATTGAGCGCAAACAGGGAGCTCGTCGTTGCGCAGCATGCGCGCCGCTGTCAAATGGTGCTGTGGATCATTAGCCAACGTTGGCCTCTACATGCGCATCTGTTGCCAGCCGCTGACATGGCACTAAAGGAGGTCAGAAGCGCGCTTCGACTTGAGATTGCTGACTGGTTCCTCAGTCACGACCCCAACGGCGGCGAGCCGAGAACATCGAGTGCACAGGATTTGTTTATCGCGCTGTTCAAGTGGAATGGCCCCAACTCGCAAAAGTGGCTGTCGAAATCAGGCGAATCCTCTCCGCTTCGAGGCCTCGCCATGCGCGATCTATACCTTGTCGAAGCTTGGTCAAAGCTTGAAATCGCCCGCAAGGCGCTCGCTCAGAGTGGGAGCGGCCTAGAAGACGTTTTAGCTGCCGGTAACGCACTTAGCGCATCGGAAGAGGCCCTCAGACTCGCGGGCTGTCCCATCTATGGCGAGCCTACGACGACGTATGAAAAGGCCGACAGAGGCGAGGCCTACGTCGTCCGGTTCAACTACCCACCCGAGCTCAGTACTCCGCCGGCACAGGACTCTAAGTAGATGGCAAGGGTAGGTAGGTGCCTTGGAGAGCAGAGGTAGGGTGGGGGGCGACGTTCGGCCACTGAGTCCATCAAGAGGATCGAAACGCTGTTCGCGGCATGACCGACATACTTAATCGCATAAGACAGGAGTAATCATGGAAAAGACTGAGGGACTTGGCCTTAACTGCAAAGATGTCGCCACACGGTGGGAGCATGTGGACTCGAAGATCCAGTCCTACTGGCATTACGGGGCGGACAGTCTCGAGGCGGCGCGCCCAGCGTTGCGTGAACGCATGCTGCGACTTGACGCGGAGTTCACTGCCAGCGCGACCTTCTCAAAAATGCCACCGATTGATGGATGTCAATACCTCTGGATGCTCTTCCTGAAAGACGGCGCGCCCGGTACGGACGATTGGTGCAAGAAATGGACTGAGGAGTCCGGTGTGCGCCGGCTCGGGCTTCGAGACTTGTTCGTTGTCTTGGCGTCCATCGAGCTTGAGGCTGGTGCTCAAGCTCTATTGGAACACGCCTATCTAAGAAATAAGGGTGGCGAAGTCGAGGAGGCGATAACCCGTCTCATCCACGCTGATGCTCACATCGCGAGCGCGGAGAAGGCCCTGCAGTTCGTCGATGAGCATCCGGTCTACGATCTGCCGAGGACCTGCCTCCTCAATTGAGTCGCAATTTCAACAACATCGGTGCAGAGACAATGACGATGAACAACAACGAAGGGGGCGCCATCGTGCCGACTCGGGCGGCCATGGCGGCACAGAGCTACCTCGCTAGGGAGTTCAGAGTTCTCCCCATCCCGTACAAATCGAAGGCTTGCCGTATTAGGGATTGGCCCAGCTACGCGGTCGAGAGCGAGCACATTGCAGCGGCGTTCGAGGACCCGTGCAACGTCGGCGTCCTCCTCGGAGCCAGCGGGTATACCGACGTCGATGTGGACTCCGATCGGGCAGTCCCGTTCCTGAAGTGGCTCCCGCCCACCGGAGCCGTGTGGGGTCGACAGAATAGACCTCGGTCACACTACCTCTATAGGGGCGCGCGGAAGTCGCAACCCTTCAAGAACAGCAACGGCGTAATCCTCGAGATTCGGTCCCAGGGCTGCTATGCGGTCGTCCCGCCGAGCGTGCATCCTTCCGGGGAGCCGTACGTGTGGGACCAGTTTGGCGAGCCGGGCAAAGGTGAGGACCTAGAACAGAAAGTGAAGGTAATTGCCTTGGCTGCGACGTTACTCCTTCACTGGCAGCGCGGTCGACGACACGGCCTCGCTCTCGGCATCTCTGGGCTGCTTCTACCAAATGGCTGGAGCCCCGCAGATGTAGCGGTGCTCGTGACAGAGGTCGCTATAGCGGCCGGCGACCGAGAGATTGAAGACCGCAAATTGGCGGTCATGACGTCGGCGGAGCGGTTAGCGAACGGTCAACCGATATCTGGCTATGCACAGTTAGCCGAGCTAATGCCCAAGGAGGATGCAAACAGGATCACAGCTTGGGCTGGTGCCAATGCCTTAGACCTGGGAGAACTTGCCGGCACGGCGAAATCAGTAAAGGAGAAACGCCGGCTCGCAAGAGCGATTCGGCAGGAGCTCGAGAGCCGTGGGGCCTTCTATCGCACCCACGGAAATGCTGAACTGCTGTACTTCCACAAATCCGAACACGAGCTATACCCACTCGGGTCGAGGCAACTGCGTGCACTCTGCTCAGATATCTACGGCATCAACGGCAAGGAACCGATCTGGAGCTACCTTGACGAGGAATTGCAGGCTCACTGCCTTCGTGCTGGACAGACGGCCGAGTTTTTCCGATTTGCCCGCTACCAAGAGGGTAGGCTGTATGTGCACGCCGGCGGACACCGAGTTTACAGGCTTGACGGGGATTCCATCGCTGCTGTTGATAATGGCGACGATGGAGTTCTTTTCGAGAGCGACCCAACGCTTGACGTCATAGACCCGGATTACCAATTCGAGGGCAACCCGGTACGGGAGTATCTCGTCAACGTCGCGAATGCCATCGACCCCGATCGCCTACTTCTCTACGAAATTTACATCTACAGCCTATTTTTCGAGTCGCTTCTGCCCACCAAGCCGATCGTCCTTTTCACCGGCCCGAAGGGCAGTGGCAAGACGAGTGCGGGCCGCGCGCTGAAGCACGCTCTCTTCGGGCACCGAGCCAGCGTGGACACCGGCATGGCGAGCAAGGAGGACGCCTTCTGGGCGGGGGTATGCCATGGAAGCCTCGTATGCATGGACAACGTAGATTCTCTGGTCACCTGGCTTGCTGACGCCCTCGCCGTGGTAGCAACAGGCGGCAAGTTCAAGCGCCGTAAGCTCTACGAGACGAACACCCTAGTTGAGTACGTGCCGCGATGCTTTGTCATGATTACCTCGAGGAACCCACAGAGTTTCACGCGCGACGATGTGGTTGATCGCCTGCTGCTCATCGAGGTGGAGCGACGTAAAGACTTCATTGAGGAGTCAAAGCTCTTATCCCGTCTGCATGGTAAGAGGGGACAAATCTGGGGTCAGCTTCTTGTTACGCTGAACGCGATGGTCATGGAGCTTCAAAAGCCTATCGAATCGCCCCCGCTGGAGCACAGACTGGCGGACTGGGCGAGACTGGCGATACGCTTTGCGCCCCTACTTGGAATCGAGAACGTCGAGGAGAAGTTGAAGGGCCTCGAATCCTCGAAGGTGCAGTTCGCTCTGGACGACAGTCCGCTCGTACAGGGCCTAGAGGAGTGGATTAGCGCCAATCCCCAGCACGAGTTCATTGCAACCGGAGATCTCTACCAAGCTATTGTCGCCATGTATGAAGGGAAGGGTCAAAAATTCGGTTTGAAGAACTCACGACTATTTGGGATTCAGCTCAAGAACCTGAAGTCCGAGCTTGCTACCCGCTACAACATCGAAGAAAAGTCCGGCCCAAGCAATAAAAAGCTATTTCGGTTCTCCACCAAGACCGAACCAACCATCACCGCAGCGAAGGAGAACATCGAGGGGTTGGCGGCTCAGTTATGAGCCGTATTAAAGCAGTTAAACCAGTTAAACCGTTCCTAGCTTGTCTGTGGCGTCGGACGGGGGGTTCTTTGGTATCAGAGATTTCCCGACTCCCCTTTACCGTCTTTAACGCTTTAACGGCCCGACCCTTGTGCAATTAACTGCAACAGAAATAAGCAGGGCTCTATGACCACCAACGCTACCTGCAATTAGCTGTGAAGCCACAGATGTCAGAAAGCGCGCTGAAGGTTTACGTGAGAAGGCTAAGGCCCTATGGAACTGGGAGGATAGAAGTGTTCAGGAGGGAGCTGAAGCACTTAATTGTGATTTTTCTCTTATTCTCTCGAAGGGTTGAGACAAACCACTCAGCCTTTGGAGCTGCGAGGATCCTTGCTTCGAGGATAGGTTCGCTCTTCTTGGAAACGCCCGTTCTCCTTCTGAATCTTCACTGATCCACCGGAGCTGCCTACGGCTTTCTCCAATGATCCGCCCTTCGTGGCGTCGGCCTTCGTGTCGAAGCTTTTTATGAGTTTGTCGGTCTTATCGTTTCGTAGATCCCAACGGTCCTTCTGCTCGTTCTTTTCAAGCGTGAACTTGGGAAGGTTGGATTTAGCCATGTGCCCTATCTAGTGAAGTAAGGATTCATAGTCTACGCCCCACCCGCGAGAACCAACAAGCCAGTAGCTGATGGCGGAAGGTGTCCTCGGAAAGAAAGAATAGTGACTTAAACCCATGTCGCTTCACCGAAAAGCTGTTCTAGTGTTTGACCGGAATTGAGGGTTCGGCGGCGAATCGAGTGCAGCTAATTGCAAATGGAGGGGGCGCCTTTTAGAGAATCCCGTGCTTGACACAGTACACACCACGCGGAACATCTCCCCTATAGACCAAACGACTTCTATAGGTGAGCCAAGAAAAGCGGACAGTTCTAGTCGAATCTTTCAGCACCCCAGGCGTTCGATACGAGGTCGATTTACACAGAAGAACCTGCACTTGCCCCGCCTTCCGCAAGCGACCGTCCGAAAGATGCAAACACCTTAGGTCGTTCGATGGGCTTTTCGGCGAAGCGCCTACTGCAGATCCATCGGAAGCGCTATCGGCCTTCATCAAAGCCATTCGGCTTCGCCGTACCGAAGATGCCATTACCTGGCTTATCTATTTGTGGCGATTACCTCAGTTCCGTGCCCGCGTCCAAAGGCGCGTCCTCATTGCTTCAGGAGAGGACAACCTCTCAACGGGAGTCATTGAAGCGGTTGCGCGTTGGTACAACGCAACCGGACGAGCAAGCCTTGAGGATGCAGCAAGGGAGGTGGTCCGCGTCTGCGGCACGCCCAATTGGTGGGGACAAAGAGATGGCCACAGATACATGTACGAGTGGCTGGATGCCGAGGATGCTGCAGAAAGACTGGAGGGAGCCACCGAAGAAGAGCTTTTCGATGGTCTCCTAACCAGCACGCTGAGAGGCGATCTACCTCTGTCCCTAGTCAGCTTTACGGCCCTTTATTCAAGGGGGCGTATCAACCCGACCAAGATGGCTGCCATCCTCTCCGAGATCGGTACTCAGAGCCGATCAGTACAAGCAAAGAGACTGGTTCGAGTTTACGCAAGCAATGTCCGAGCGCTCGGGGCGGACGGCAATATATCGGCTCAGGCTGTGTACGCCAGTCTGGTCGGGCAGTTTGGTGATCAGGCAGTCCCCGAGCCGACGAGTGGCGATGTCAGGCGTTTGCTGCAGAAGGCGAAGGAAACCCTAGCGAGCAACCCGAGGATTCCAGATTGGGCGTTAGACGGGAAACACACAGGGCGCTTTAGGGACGGGCGATTCGCGGGTACCTGTCAAATGATGGCTGCCTGTTGCCGGGCATATGAGCACTACGGGCGGCTGTCCGTAGAAGACCGTTGGCTGCCTTCCTTCGTACGAAGCCAATGAGCACCGACCCGCTGGCAATCCCGAAGGACTCGCAAGGTGGTGATAACACCTTCTTATCGCAGCCCACGACCGAGGCTGGTGGCGGGACCAATTTGCAATTAACTGCACGGCCCCCGAACGCTCCTAGAGCGGTCCAAGACCTTCTACACGCGTCTATAGCGGAAAACACCCGTCGGGCCTACCGATCGGACCTCGCCCACTTCCTCGCATGGGGAGGCTCCATCCCAGCGGCGCCCGAGGTGGTCGCCACCTACCTTGCAGATTGGGCCGGGCGCCTTGCCGTTGCTTCCCTTGCGCGCCGTCTGGTGAGCATCTCCAGAGCCCATACCAGTCAAGGCTACGCATCGCCTACCAAGTCGGACCTTGTGAAGGGTGCTCTCAAAGGCATCCGCAGGACCTATGGGGTCGCGCAATCTCAAGTGACCCCAATCTTCCGCGAGGACCTGGTCGCTATGGTGGCCGACCTTTCAGGGACCAAGGGAATAAGGGACAGGGCGCTCCTGCT
>DATNRD010000267.1:0-3056 GCA_036703665.1 Candidatus Obscuribacterales bacterium | reverse complement strand
GCCCGCCGTAGTTCTTCTTTGTGTGCAGCGCCGCCTGCAGCGCATAGCGGTCGAAGGGGTTGAGCATGCGTTTGGCGCGCGCACGGTCGATGGTTCCGTCCGGGTTCAGGCCGGCTTTCGAGCCCTGGTCGGGGACCTGCTTGACTAGTACGAAAATCTCAAAGGGACCGGACATGCTGGTGATTCCTGTGGTGCTCAATAAATAATCTTAGCGACATCTAGTCAAAGCTTAATGTACCGCCTTGTATACCCGAGGCTGCTGCTAATTGAAGCTCTATAAACGCCATGTTTCTATTTTGTAATCGTTTCTTTGGATTTCGCCCTCACCCGGATGCGGGAAAAGAGCAGCCCGGCGCAGGCGGCCGGTGGTTGGAGCCCTTTTCTGGGTAGAATGTCCCTGAAGCCGTGCCTGTTACGGCAGCCGGCTGGACTCTTTTGGCGCGGGGGACACGTGATGTTGATTGGCAGACTCTTGGCGGCGGTGCTTGCCCTGGCAGTAGTGCTGGAGCTTTCCCTGGGGGCGGAGGCGGGTATGTGCCAGCCGGGGAAGGCAAGCGCAGCCACCAGACCGGGCGCACAGGCCGGGCGGGTATCGGCAAGTGGAAGTGGAGCGGCCAGGGCCGACCGCGCCGGGGGCGGATCTGGGCAGAAGTCGCAACTGGTCTGGCTGAACGATCTCTCCAGGAGCCTGGACCTGGCGCGGCGCTCCAACAAGATGGTGCTCGTCGATGTCTACACGGACTGGTGCGGCTGGTGCCACAAACTGGATAAGGACACCTACTCGCATCCGGACGTCATCAAGTTCGTCAACAGCCAGTTCGTCTGTTTGAAGCTGGATGCCGAGGACGGCGGACAGGGGCAGGGATTCGCGCAAAAGTACAGGGTGCGCGGTTACCCTTGCATCATGATGCTCGATGCCAGCGGTAACCAGCGCGGCGTCTTCTACGGGTACCGTGCTGCCGATCAGTTTCCCGGCGCTGTCCAAAAAGCGCTGGAAAAGGGTCCCGGGCAGAGCTAGGCGATGGTGTCCTTGAGCTTGAGCGCAGCGAAAACAGCCTGATAAGCCAGTCCCCGGACGGCGGGGGAGCGCGGCAAGAGGCGGAGCAGGCGGGCATCGGCCGGCATGCGCCTGCTGTAGCTCAACATCTGCGCCACCGGGTGCTCACCGGTTTCAATCAGGCGGGAAATTACGGAGCCCAGCAGGAACGCGAACGGCAGACCGTCGGTTATGGCACCGACAAAAACGTTTTCCTGGAAGAGCTTGACCTTTATAAACGGCAGCCCATCGGCGGGCAGGCTCAAGCTGCCGCGCCAGGCGCAGGCGATCTCGGGAAGCTTCAGCTTGTGGTGCCGGCTTGCCCAGTCATAGAGCCGCTTTATGTGCGGGTCACCAGGATCTACAGTTGAATTGGGCAGGGCGCCCGGCGTCTCCTCGCCGCCCACCAGAACCTGGCCGGACGGCAGGTAGCGCACGTAGTGATAGAGCGAAAGCGAATCCCACAGCGCTATGCAGTTGGTTTTCTTGACCATGTCTGCCAGCTCCGCGGATGGTTCGGTCACCATCACGTAACTGGTCATCGGTACGCAAATCCGGTCGATTTCCGAAAGTGCCGGCCACTGATCGCTGTTCAGCCCTACTGTGACAAGGAGGTGCTGGCAGGTGATCGTGTGTGCCCCGGCGGTCACCACGAAGTTTTCCCCCTCGTGGCGCCAGCCGCTTGCCTTGGTGCCCTCGAACACGCCGCCACCAGATGCGGTGACAAGCGCGGCCAGGGCGAACAATGCCTTCACCGGATGAACCGCGTGCTCGCCATCCAGGTCGATAGCGGCGGGAAAATCCTTCCAGAATTTACGCAGGTGAGGCGTTTCCAGATATTCGCTTGCCAGCCCGTACTGACGCCGCGTCTGGCACTCCGAGATCAACTTGGAGCGGTGCAGCTTGCGCGAGGCTACATACAGCGAGCGGCCTGTCTGCCAGTCGGCCGACCCGAGATCCAGGTTGTGCTTCATGCCGAGCATGGCATCTGAAAGAAAGAACAAAAGAGACCTGGCGCTCTCCTGTCCGAAGACGGCCGCCACCTCGACCAGATCGACGGTGGTGGCCAGCGAGAGAATGCCGGCGCACCAGCCGGTGCTGCCTTCTCCCAGGCGGCTCGCTTCCAGGACGACGACCTTCTGCTTGTCGCACAGTGCCGCTGCTGCGGAAAGCCCTGCCACCCCGCCGCCGACCACGCAGACGTCGCAGGTCAGGTCCCTGTCGAGCGCGACGGGACCGACCGTGCGCTCGACCTGCCAGAGAGGAGCCACGGACAGCGGGCTTATTACTGAACCTGGGACAATGTCGGAAGGCATGGCGCGATACCGGTGGTCCTGGGGCCAGTGTAACTTGTGGCGGCGGCGGCGCGCCATTGTTAATCTTCCCTCACACAATCCGGTCCGCCGCCCGCCGCGGTTTGACCCATGTGCCATAATCACAGGTCTGGTCAGGGTTCGCTTACGTGGCGGACTTGGGATTTGTGAGCGCATTTATCATGGAGCGAAAGATTCGATGGCACAGGACTTAGCCGCCCCTCAGGCCGCGGAAAAGAAGGGTTTGGAAACCGGCGGGATGCTGGCCGGGAAGAAAGGCATCGTTTTTGGCGTGGCAAACGATCACAGCCTCGCCTGGGCATGCGCTAAGGAGCTGCATGCTGCCGGCGCCGAGCTGGCCTTTACATATCAGGCCGAGGCGCTCGAGCGGCGCGTCAGACCCCTGGCTGAGAGCGTGGGCTCGCAGTTCATCGAGCAGTGCGACCTGGGCAAAGACGAGGAGATCGAGCGTGTCTTCGCCAAGCTGGGCAAGCAGTGGGAAAGCGTCGATTTTGTCTTGCATGCCGTCGCCTTCGCCAACAAGCAGGACCTGGAAGGTCACTTCGTGGACACCTCGCGCGAGGGCTTCCTGCTCGCGCTAGATGTGAGTGCCTACACGCTGACGGCAGTGGCCCGGCACGCGCTGCCGTTCATGAAGGCAAGCGGCGGCAGCATCGTGACGCTTACCTATTACGGCGCTGAGAAGG
>DATNRD010000266.1:0-2286 GCA_036703665.1 Candidatus Obscuribacterales bacterium | reverse complement strand
ACTTGCGGGGATATCTCCCGCAAGCGGCCTTCTATTACCCTGGCGCCTGTTGCCATGCAAGCAATCCTGACAGGCTGGTCGGACGAGAGCTTGGGCAGATCTCTTTCGGGGACCTGGGCTCTGAGTTCCAGCCTGTTGTCGCGCACCATCTGGAAGAGCTGCTTGCCTATGGCGGACGTATCACCAATATGAGCGTCGCGCCTGGCAATCAGACCGTCGCTCGGTGCGCGTATCACGGTCTGCGCGATAAGCGCCTGCAGGCGGCTGATGTCGGCACGGATGCGGCTCACTTCCGCCTGGGCCATGCGCACATCCTCCTTCCGCCCGCCTGACTCGGCCATGGAAAGGTGTTCTTGAGTCTGCCGCAAGGCAAATTCAGCGGCGTTCACCTTCTCGACGGCGCTTAGGACCTCGGCCTCTGCAACGGTGGCTGCGGTCTGCTTGTTTTCGGCCTCCTGGGTGCTGACCGCTCCCTGCTTGGCCAGATCGGCATAACGAACGGCATTTTGCTTGGCATTGGCAAGGTTGGCCCGCGCCTGGACGAGGGCCGCCTGCTGCTGGGCCACGCTGGCTCTGGCCTGAGCGACGGCTGCGCGCAGAGCGTTGATGTCCTCGCGTCGGTTGGGCTGCACGGCCTTGTCCAGAGCGGCAAGCGCTGCCGCCAGCTGCGCTTGCGCACGATCGAGTTCCGAGCGCAATATGGAAGAGTTCAGCGTGGCCAGCACCTGACCTTTCTTGACCAGGTCGCCCTCCTCGGCGAGCACGGACTCTATGCGCAGGCCGGCTACCTCGGCGCTTATCGTAAGTGGGTCCCATGCCCAGATCGACCCCGTGATCTTGACCTGCTGGTGAACCGGACGCGTGGCAGCCGGCTCGACCGTCACGGATATGACCGCCGGAGCTGCTGCCCGGCCGGAGGCTGTTCTCTCGGGTTTGCCGGCGCGTGTCCCGGCTGCAAAGGCGAGCACCGCTGAAGTTGCCGCGGCTACGACGGGTACCAGCCACCCCGGCAGCCGAAAGCGGCGCGGAGGGGCAGTGAGGTCCCCGTGCTTACGGGATGAGCCGATGCCGGGGATGCTTGCGGAACCACCTATATCCTGCCTGTATGTCTCGTCTGTGATTTCCGTGCTCTTCATGTCCGTGGTCTCTTCGTGGTGGTTCCGCTGCCTGGAGCGGCTAGCGCCTGGCGGGCTCGCTCGGCTTCGGTCAGCAGCCCATAGAGGGCAATGTCGATAATCTCTTCGGTGCGCTGTTCCAGTTGGACGTTCTTGCGGTGGAAATGCTCCGTGAAAATGGTCCCGTAAAGCAAATTACTCAGAACGTCCGTTATTTGCGTAACGGGGATGTCGCGAATGCGCCCGTCGTTGATTAGTCCCTTCAGCAACTCGTGCCATGGCTCGATGTTGGCTTCCCGGTGCAGCACATAGGTAGGCTTGTCCCTGTCGCGGAACTCCGCTCGTTCCTGAATGAGCAGCTCGACCATCTCGGGATGCGCATCGAAAAATCCCAGGAACGCCCTGATTGCTTCTTTGATCCGCTCGAGGGCATCATCTATACCGCTCGTGCGCCCATCGATGTACTGGTGCAGCTGCTGCATGGCGCGGTCGACGGAAGCCAGGAAAAGCTCCTCCTTGCTGGGGAAGTAGCGGTAGACTGTGCCCTTGCCTACCCCCAGGGTGTCGGCCAGCACCTGCAGGTCGGTGTTGGGGTAGCCCTGGCTGGCAAACATTCGCGTGGCCGCGGCAAGGATCTCCTCCTCACGGCGCGCCACCAGCGTCAAATCCACCGGGCGACCCGGGCGCCTCTTTTCAGCTACATCCAAGCGCTTGCTCCTCTCATTAAATTAGCGGACGAGTCAGTCAATTTATTGTACCACCCGTTCTCAATAATTGGTTGTCCAGCGTTGCCAGCGTAACAATCCCGATCCCGAGTCCTGGCTTGCCGGGGATTGGGAAAGGATGTTTATCCGATATCGGTTAAGCATCGCTAGCCAGGGATCCCCTGCGCGGGCCGCTGGTTTGAGACTGATTTGAACCCTTTTCGCCGTTCAGACGTATACAAGATCGTGAAGCCGGCGCGGTAGCTCAATTGGATAGAGCCGGAGCTTGACGAACTCCGCGATGCGGGTTCGACTCCCGCCCGCGCCGCTTCAGACAAGATAGGGACCGCCAGTTCGGCGGTCCCCGGTAGCTCAACTGGCGCCTCACGAACTAATTCGATTATAGACCGAGACCCGAGCCCGCACCACCAAAAGTCGGACCGCCGAACTGGCGGTCCGCGGTAACT
>DATNRD010000265.1:0-3637 GCA_036703665.1 Candidatus Obscuribacterales bacterium | reverse complement strand
ATCTACGAGAACCGCTTCATGCAGGTCGGCGAGCTGCGCCGCATGGGGGCCGACATCGCGCTCAAGGGCAACAGCGCCATCGTTAAGGGCGTGCCCAGGCTCATGGGAGCCGAGGTCAAGGCCAGCGACCTGCGCGCCGCGGCCGCGCTCATCATAGCCGGGCTCGGTGCCGAGGGTGTGACCGAGGTGACCGGCTTGCACCATCTCGACAGGGGCTACGAAGCGCTCGAGGACAAATTCCGCGCCCTCGGGGCAGACCTCTGGAGGCGTTAGGCTGCCGCCCTTAAAATCTCTCAGTGTCGCCCGGGCACGGGCTCGTGCGGGTGAATGTTGGCCTTGTCAAAGCGATGATTGTAATGAAGTTTGGTGGCACTTCCGTCGGCAGCGCCGAGCGCATGCTGCAGGTGGTCGAGCTTGTCCGACAGGCAGTGGCGACTCACGGGGATGTGCTTGTGGTTCTGTCGGCTATGTCCGGCATAACCAACGCGCTTATAGACGGTGCGCAGCTGGCTTTGACGCGTGACCTGGCCGGGGCGCTGGCCTGCCTGGAGCAAATCGCAGACCGGCACCGGCAGGCTATCGAGAGCCTGTTTCCGGGCTTGCCGGAACGTGACCGCCTGGCAGAGGATCTCGAGGCGCGACTGGAAGAGTTGACGGTGCTTTACAAAGGGATAAGCTACCTGGGCGAGCTGACAAGCCGCTCGCTGGATGCCGTTTCCGGCTTCGGAGAACTGCTTTCCTCCCGGATCGTAGCCGAGCTGGCCAATCGTAACGGGCTCCCCTGCCAGTGGCTCGACGCGCGAGATTTCCTCATCACGGATGACAACTTCGGGCGGGCCAATCCGCTCTGGACAAGCCTGACGCCCAGGACGCTGGCGGCACTCGAGCCGGTTTTCGCCGGCAAGCGCACGGCCATTACGCAGGGCTTCATCGGTGCCACCGAATCCGGTGTAAGCACCACGCTCGGCCGGGGCGGCTCCGACTATTCGGCTTCCATACTCGGTGTGGCCGCCTCCGCCGCGGAGATCCAGATCTGGACAGACGTGGATGGCATGATGACCGCCGATCCACGGGTTATTCCGGCAGCCCGCGTCCTGCCTGAGGTGTCGTTCCAGGAGGCTTCCGAGCTGGCCTACTTCGGGGCCAAGGTCCTGCACCCGCTCACCATAAAGCCGGCCGTCGAGAAAAACATTGCCGTGAGGATTCTCAACACCATGCGCCCCGATCAGCCGGGGACGCTCATCAGGCAGAGCGTTAGCGCAGAAGAGATCGTCCGGGCGGTGGCGTCGAAAAAGGGGATCACGGCCATATTGTTGAGCTCTCCTCGCATGCTCATGAGCCATGGATTCCTGGCTAAGGTGTTTGCCGTCTTTGCCAGGTACGAGATACCGATCGATCTCATATCGACCTCCGAGGTCTCGGTGTCTTTAACCATCGACCGCACGGACCATCTGGCGGAGCTCACGCGCGAGCTTGCCGAACACGGGGAGGTGCGCGTGCTGTCGGATGTAGCCATTGTCTCGGTGGTGGGCAGGCAGTTTCGCGAACAAAGCGGCATCGCCGGGCGGGTTTTCAACACGCTGAGCAACCTCAACATATTGATGATCTCCGGAGGAGCCTCGGACATCAACCTCAGCTTTGTCGTGGCCAACCAGGATGCCGACAAGGCCGTCAGGCAGCTGCACGCCGAGTTCTTCGGCGCCTAGAGAAAGGTCCGGCCGGGCGATGCCTTCAGGCGCAGGCCGCCCGGAGGAATCCCCGATAGCTAAGGGCCGCGGCAAGGTCAGCGCGGCATATCTCATCGCGATCTTCCAGGTCGGCTATGGTGCGGGCCACGCGCAGCACCCGATCGTAGGCGCGCGCCGACAGCGCCAGTTGGCTCACAGCCCTGGCCAGGAGCGCGCGGGACGGCTCGTCGAGACGGCAGATTCTGAGGACTTCCCGATGCGGCAGCCGGCCGTTGAAGACGACGAGCCCGTCGCGGCTGCGGGCCCGCTGCCTTTCCACTGCCCGCATGACGCGCAGGCGCATCATTTCCGACGATTCACCACAGGCGGTACCAGCCAGCTCTCGCTCGTGCAGGCTGGCGACCTCCACATGCAGGTCGATGCGATCCAGGAATGGTCCCGACAGGCGCATCCAGTATCGCGTAGCTTGATGAGGCGTGCAGAGGCAGGGCTTCGCTGTGTCGCCCCGATGACCGCACGGGCAGGGGTTGCATGCGGCTACCAGCAAAAACGAGGCCGGATAGGTAAGAACCTGCTGCGCACGACTAATGGTGACGGTGCCGGTTTCCAGCGGCTGCCTGAGGTTGTCCAGGTGACCCCGGGGAAACTCGGCAACCTCATCGAGGAACAGGACCCCCAGGTGACTGAGCGATATCTCCCCTGGCCGGGGAACGCTGCCCCCGCCCACCAGACCGACGACCGACGCGCTGTGGTGCGGGGCACGGAAGGGGCGCCGGCAAACAAGGGCAGATTTGTCGGCCAGCAACCCGGCAACGCTGTAGAGCTTGGTCAGCTCGAGCGCCTCGCTGAATTCCAGCGGCGGCATAATGGTGGGCAAGCGAACAGCCAGCATCGACTTTCCCGCCCCGGGCGGGCCCACCATGAGAAGGTTGTGCCGGCCGGCGGCGGCAATCTCCAGGGCTCGTTTAGCATTTTCCTGTCCTTTGACGTCTGCGTAATCCACATCGAATGAGATGCTCAGCTGGTGCCGGCGAAATACCGCCCGGGCGTCCTCCGGCAAACGTGCGCCGGCCGATGGGTCGGTAAGGATGTTTACCGCTTGTTTCAGGTGGCTTACGGGATAGACGGCCAGCCCCTCGACCAGCGCCGCTTCGTCGGCGTTGCCCTCCGGCACGATAATGCCGGCGGCACCCCAATCGCGGCAGGCCATGGCTACCGGCAGAACACCGGAGACAGGGCGTACCGCGCCATCGAGCCCCAGCTCGCCCACCAGCCAGAAACCGCTGAGGTTGGTGGTCGGCAGCAGCCCCGTGGCTGCCAGTATGCCCACGGCAATTGGCAGATCGTACGCCGGACCCTCCTTGCGCATGTCGGCAGGCGCCATATTCACCACCCACTTCTTGCCGGGAGGCATGAGATAAGAGCAGGCCTTTATGGCCGACCTCACCCGTTCTTGAGACTCTTTGATGGCGGCGTCCGGCAACCCGACGATGGAAATCTGCCCAATGCCGCCGGCGCTGTCGACCTCGACCTCGACACGGCAGGCATCGACTCCCAGCACGCCGCCTGAGTAAACGCGAGCAAACATGTGATCCTCCCGGCGAATTTCACCCGACACCCCTTAATACGACAAAGGGATGTCAAGGGTTCAATGCCGGGGCAAACCGGTATTAAGCCGCCTGTCACTCAAGGGTCCGGGGTCACATCCCGCCAGGACGCGCCCGGCAAGTCGTTGCGGGGCGCCGGGCGCACAGCTGCAGGCTGCCTTGGGCAGCTCCCAGGCGGTTGATCCTGAGGAACCGGGTTGAGGCGCGCCCGCAAGGCCCGCCCATCGCCCATCAGCCCATTGACTTTTATGGATCGTAAAACTGCCCGCACTGTGGGCAGGAAAAGCGCAGCTCGTTGCGCGGCGTCCCACACGAAAGACAGAGGGATGAAATGCGCGGAGC
>DATNRD010000264.1:0-7178 GCA_036703665.1 Candidatus Obscuribacterales bacterium | reverse complement strand
AAAATAAGACTGTGCGCCAATGAGCCCGAGGTCGGTCGTGACCCCGACAAGCACACTGAGTATGATGAGGGCGTGGTTATTCTTAAAAAGCATCCAGCGAGCATGTACCCGCCGGCGACGGTGTTCAATCGTGGCGAGCGGCAACTGGTGGTGAGCCAGTCCTTACACCTTACAGCCAGGCCGACTATCAGCTAGAGCCAATGCCGTTCACTTAACCTGGGGCGCGGGCATCCTCCCCGCTCTGAAGCAGGGCCGCGAAGGAGGCGAGGTACGAGCCGACGGAGCATTACAGAGGATGCGGAGTCGCTGCGCGACGGAGAAGCCGGCGTGAGCCGGCCTGAGCTCCCAGGGTTCCGAACCCAATCCGTCGTAAAGTGAACGGCAGCTAGAGCAGTAGGCTACTTCTCGAAATAGACGTTTTCAAGCCGCAAACGAAGGATCTTCACGCTCAGGTCGTTGAGCTTGCGGTGAATATTGCGCTCGTCTGGAATGCTCAGCTGTCCGTTGTTGCGCGCCTTCATTTTCTCAATGCTTTCCTTGATGTCGGCGATCTGCTTTTTCAAGTCCGCTTGTTGCTTGTCGGTGAGCTCGACGGCCTGCCTGCCCTCGTCGACTTCCGAGCTGAGTTTCTCCAGGCGGTCCGTCACTGTCCACTTCTTCGCCCAGACTGGACTATATACGCCGTTGAGCACCAGGGCGCAAACGATACCAAGGCTGCCGGCTATTTGCTTAGCGTTTTTCATGATTGCACCTGCACGACTCTAGCTAATCAGTCTCCGGCCTCAGATATAACACTAGAGCGATAAGGCGTAGTGGGTTTAATTACCTTTTGTTGCGCTGCCGGACCGGCTTGCTTTGGCTTCCTCGAGGCGCCGGATGTTGTCGTGAATCTCTGCTATGAGCTCGTCGTTGCGCGGGCTTGCCTCTTCCGCCATCTTCAGGGTATCGCGCGCGATTTGCAGGCAATCATCGAGCCTGAATTCAGCTGCGTTGACCTTGACCATACCGAAGTGAGAAATGAGTCTGCGGTCGTCCCGCTCACCGAAGTTTTCTTTGGCAAATTGCTCGGCTGCCTGGTACCCGCTGGCGGCCTCCTGGAGGCGCCCCTTCAACAGCTCGTCTTCGGCGTTCAAATGCATCTGCCGCCACTTATCATCGAGCTCTTCCTTGGCCTGGTTTTCGGCAGCCTCTTCATGTCCGGGTGACCACCCCTTGAGCAGGTCGATCTTCTTCCAGGTTTCTGCCGGCTCGCTCGTCGTCGCACCCGGGGGAGGGACCGAGCGGGGCCACTCTTTTCCAGGCCTCTGCTTCATTCCTTGTTCTACCTTCTCGACCTTATCCCGCAGGGTTTCCTGCTGGCAGCCGCTCAGAAAAAGGACGGCGATGAGCGCGGAGATGTAAATCGACGAGGCTCTTTGCATGGTTTCTCCCTGATATTCGTCGCAACCTGCTCGTTCGTTTATATCATGATGGCTGGTGACACTCGGCTATTGCGGCATGCTGGTAAAGTGCCTCTGATAAGGGTCTCCAATCGGTGACAGATACCCTGGAGTCAATTGCGGCGGAAGTGAGGGCCTGCCGGGCGTGCAGGCTGCAGGAGGCTGCCTTGCAGGCGGTTCCTGGTGAAGGTCCGAGATCTGCCCGGCTGTTTTTTGTCGGGCAGGCACCGGGCGCCATGGAGGATCAAACCGGCCGCCCCTTTGCCGGACGGGCCGGACAGTTCTTGAATCAGATGCTGGCGGAGATCGGGCTCGAGCGCGGCGATATATTCGTCACCAGCGTTGCCAAGCACTTCCCGCCTGACAATCGGCTGCCCAGAAAGGACGAGGTCGAGGCCTGCCTGCCGTTTCTCATCCGACAGATCCAGGTTGTAGATCCGGAGATTGTGGTTCTGATGGGCAAGGTCGCTGAGCAAGTCCGCGATCATTCTGTCCTTGCCGGTCGAAAGGTCCTTGTGACCGTCCATCCAGCCGCTGCAATGAGGTTTCCCGCCATGGCGGAAAGGATGCGCAAGGACTTTCGCAAACTCAGGCAGATGCTTGGCAGCTAAACCGATATCGGTTTAGCTGCCGCGCGCAGAAATCGATTCTTGCAGAGGGCAGGTACCTGTCGGGACCATTAACCGATATCGGTTAAGTTTCCGGACCACTTCCGGCTGGCCCTTCGGTGTCGGCACAGTCCCAGCGGCAGTTTCGCTAGGCGATGCTGGCGAGCCGGGCCCTGGCCTGACTGGAGACGAACCGGTCGGGGTCGCCGGCGAGTTTTGTCAGGATGGCGGCGGAAACCGATGGGTTGAAGATGAGCTCGCTGCGCACGAGCGAGGAGGCATCGAGGCTCAATTGCTCGAGCACTGTGGTGGGCGTGGCCGCCGACCTGGCCAGGGCAACTCTCGCTTGTTCGCTTATGGCGGCGGCCGATTGCCGGGCAGGCTTTGCGCTTCTTGTGAATCTGGCAAAGAAAGCGGCAGCTTCGGAGGCTAACTCGGCCAGGAGCGCCAGGTCGACGATATCGTCCTTGCCGTAATCGGCCGAGTTGGCACGAAGCACGACTGGATAGCACATCACACCCATGGCGAACCTCCTTTCTTTTAGTAGACCGGTCGTCTACAATCGACAACGAGAGAATAATAGACCGGTCGTCTAGAATCGTCAAGCAGCTGTGGATGAGATTGGTCTAAGATCCAGGCGGTTCAGGCCAACAATCTTTCGAAGAACATCTGGCGCACGATGTGGAGCGGTTTCGAATCTTTCTGCACCTTCGAGCGCATGATCGCTCCTTCCCAGGCACAAAGGAAGAACTCCGCCATTTCCACGACGTCGATGCGCGCTGAAATCTGACCGAGTTGCTGCGCTTCCGCGAGGACGCCGGCATAGGTATCCCGCCGTTTCAGGTGGATTTCTCTTAAACGCTGGCGGAACAGCTCGTTCTGGTCCGCCATCTCTTGACTCAGGTTGGCCAGCAGGCAGCCGCGCCCGCACTGACGCGCTTCTGAGCGGCGAATGATCTCGTCTATATACGCGGCAATGCGCTCCAAAGGCGGAAGCGAGCTGTCGTAAAGCACTTGATTCCACTCGGCGACGTACTTCTCGTCGAATGTATTGATAATCTGGAGGCCGAAGTCCTCCTTGCTCTCGAAATAGTAGTAGAAGGACCCTTTGGGGACGCCGGCTCGCGCCAGCACCTCCGCTATGCCGGTGTTGTTGTAGCCCTTCTCGGCCATGATGTCGATGCCGGTTTCAATGAGGAGGGCTTTGGTGCTTTCTTTGACGGCGACTTTAGGCATGGTAAACGAATAATAGACCAGTCGTCTAGGAAAGTCAACGATGGCGGTCGGGGATCAACCTCGCCCTTACAACTGCTGACCGAAATCCCAGCAGTGCCACGATGCCGGCACCCGGGTCCTGGCTGGATGGGAAGGACTTCGTAACCGCAGTTCAGTTCCCCAGCTCTGCCAGTCCAATCGAGGATAATTTCGTTTTGATCTCGGGGATCGCCTCACGGGCGGCCTTTTCGCCGGCCTCCATCGCGCGAATTGCATCCGATTTGCGTGTGGAGACGAGATTGATGCCATCAACGTTGGGATGGATGAGAATGTCGGCGTGTTTGATCTGAAGCGCGTCAATGAAGGCAAGATCGTAGGTGATCATGCGAGCGCTGACGCTGCCGGCTTTGCGGAAGTGTTCCTTCGGCAGGCGTTGGACACGCTCGTCCACGTTGACGGCGATAATCACTTCGGCGCCGGTTTCACGAGCCGGCAAAACCGGAACGTTGGCTGCTACGCCGCCGTCGATGTAGAGTCCGTCGCCGATCTCAACCGGCTTACGCAAGCCCGGCACAGCCGAGCTGGCCTGCAACGCATAGCCGACGCTGCCGGATGTGAGGCGGTACGGCTTGCAATCGAGGACATTGAAAACGACGGCGCTGAAAGGGATGTTCAAGCTCTCGATCTGCTGCCTGTCCGCCGGTAGAGATCGCTCGATGTACTTGCGAAATTTGTTGCCCCAGTAAAGCCCGTCGTAGGGGTGAAACCCGACCAGGCGCGGCACGATAAGCACCGGCTCTGCAACCAGGCGGACCCAGAGCGGCACGGTCATGAAGGCACGCATCAAGGAGCCATCGCGAAACTTCTCCTCCAGCGTGCTTATGGGAAGACCGGCGGCGTACAGACCACCGACGATCGACCCCATGCTTGTGCCGACGATGTAATCGATCGGGATCCTCTCCTGCTGCAGCACCTTCAGCACCCCAACATGCGCTGCACCGCGGGTGCCGCCGCCGCCCAGGGCGAGCGCCACTCTCGGGCGTCGCATTGCCTGGGCTGCAGGGAGCGTGGCCTGCTCGCCAGCGTGCCGGTCCTGCGTGTCCTGACACCAGCCTGGCATTGCGAGTACGTTTAGGGCTGCGATAAGCAAAGCTAGTGGCAGTGCGAGGCGTCTTTTTGCAGACATGGAGTCTCCTATTTTTACTTTGAACCGGCGTTCAGCGCAGCAAGAGCGCGGAGGAGCTGCCGGAGGCAGCGACGGAACGCTCACCACTGAACCGCTTGCGCCCCCAGGATTGCCAACCCGGTTATTCTATCTGCTAAATCGCCCGCCTGCCGCGTCAGTAAATTAGTCTTTGAAACGCTCGCTTCTTTCCAGGTCGGGGTCCAGCACCTGGCGCTGCCGAGGATCGGACCAGCCAGGAGCAGGGTTGTGCGGCAGAGTCGCCTGGTAGAGGTCTTTGACCTTTACGGTCAAATCCGAGCTTTTCCCCCACTGGTTGCTGATACGCACCTTATCCGATGCCGGATCTATGTCAGTCACGTTGACCATGTGCCAGTTGCCGCCCGCCTTGTTGAAGGGTGGATTGGCGGCATGCACCCTCAGGATTGCCGGCAACCCGCCTGCCGACTTGATGGCGACGATCGCCTCCTTTAGCTCCTCGGGCGATGACACGTGTACGGTGTCTCTGGCTGCCAGCATGGCGTTTTCCACGATGAATCCGGTTTCGCCAACGCCCGTTATCTGCTCGTTTATTCCGAACAGATAGCGCACCCGGATGCCCGGGTCGCTCATCCGCGCCACGGGCGGCGAGACGTTGACGTCGATCAATCTTTCGCCGGTGTCGAAATACTGCCCGTTGGTGTTGAACCTGTTGCCGCGCATCTTGGGAAATTGGGCGAAGCCTATCGTTCCCCTGGGAACCGGATTGTCATAGAAGTCTCGCTCGGCCCGGAACCAGTGTACGTTGGCGGCCGTGATCTGGAAGATCTGGCTGGCCAGGCTGCGCTTACCGTCCGAGACCGGATGATGCTTGGACTCCTCGTCGGGCTTCAGGCTTTCCGGATGAAGCGTTACCGCTGTCCCATCCTTGGTAATGAAGCGGTTGGCGGTGGCAATATCGGCCACCAGCCTGGCGGCTTTGGATGGAAATCGAGTGTAGATGCGCACCTCGAGGGCGGCAGTGTTACATGTATTGTGATCCCCCTGATCGATCGAGACGGGTTGGGCTGCCTGATGGATTATCTGTTGGGCAATTCTGGCGCGCTCGGCGACAGGGACGGGAGCCGAGTCCGGCGCCTTAAGCAACCTGCCGGCCTGGCGGTAGGTTTCCGCGACTTCCTGGGGGCTGAGCCCGTCGTTAGCGGCACGTCTCTCGAAAGTTTCCATGTCCGCGCGCAGGCGATCAATGTCCTTCTCTTTCTTGAGCGCAGCCGCCGCCAGCTCCAGCAGCTCGGCTCGCCCGGCGCGCACGGCTTCGTTCTCGATCCAGGTTGCTGTCTGCCGCTCGAGCTGGCGCTCGGGACGCTCCAGACCTGCATCCTGTAGCAGGGCCAGACGGGCTACGGAGGCGTCCTGGCCGGATTGATTAAATCCAACTGCCTCAAATCTGCTGTAAGTGCCTTCCAGGCCGAAAGTACGCATGAACCCACCCGAACGTGATTGCCCAATTGTGCCTATTGCTGTGCGGCAAACAATCGGGGAATTACGGCTGAAGCCGTAATTCCCGCAGATCCAGAGTCGGTTGGGCAGCACGCTGGGTGAGCCGATGAACGCCACTGCATGCCGCGGGAATTAAGGATGCTCGGTGCTGGATCGGATATGCTTGAGGGTTCAAACCTTTTTGTCGAGCGGACGTTTCCCTGACAAGACCGGTCGAGGAACGGGCCACCTGAAAGCCGTGCTGAGCACAAGGAGACTATCCGAGATGATTTCTGCAAAATACTTGGTTGCCAATGCTGTGTCTTTGTCCCTTGTGCTCTCGCTGTCGATCGGCTCCGCCACAGCAGTTCAGGCGCAAGCGGGAGGCGCCCCCACCGTTTCCATGGTCACTCTGCAGGTCGTCCCCGGTCCTCAGGGGCAGCAGGTGGTCACCCCGAGGGGCATGGTTGTGCCTCTCCCGGGTGCCGGTGTCAATGGCAATGTCGTGCAGGTTTACATGGGGTCTCAAGGCGGCTACTGGTACATAGACAGGTATGGCCAGACTGTCGACCTGACCGGCGCGGTTCAACAAATGCGTGCGATGACTGGCTCGTATCAGCAGGTGCCCCAGTACGCCCCGGCTCCGTCGCAGCCTGCGCAAAGCGAGCAATCGAGCTCGTCGGGAGGATCGGGTGCCGGGTCGGCGGTGGCCACGGCAGCAGCGGCGGGGCTGGGTGCGATGGCCGGATCGGCGCTGACCAACTCGCTGTACTACAACAACGTGCCGTACGGTACACCCATGTATTATGGTGCAGGCGGCCGCCCGTACTACTACGGGGCTGGCGGCAATCAGGTATACGTCAACCGCAACACGACCGTCGATAACAGCGTCGAGAACTCGTATGCGACCAATCTGCAAAAGCAGCAGGAGTGGTATGCCGGCCACCAGCAGAGGAACACCGAGCAATTCCAGCAGTGGCAGAAGGTGCAGGATAATCCGTTTGTGAACGCGCAGCATGCGCAGGCCGCGACCGGAGCCGGCGGGGAGCGCCGCGGCCGGTTCGGGCGGGGCAGTCGCGGCGGTGATGGCGGCGAAAGCGCAGCCTTCCCCGGCGGCCCGGGGCAAGGCGATGGCGCGCGGCTGGATAACGGTCCGGGAGCATCCGACGGCCCTGGCGGAAGATTTGGCGGTCGCGGACGCTTTGGCGGTGACGGCGGTGGGGCGCTCCAGGGAGCCGGCGGCGGCGAGGCAAGGTCGCTCCAGGGCGGCGGGGG
>DATNRD010000263.1:0-2406 GCA_036703665.1 Candidatus Obscuribacterales bacterium | reverse complement strand
TGTTCCCACCACCGCCGGCACAGGGTCTGAGGTGTCCTTCGTGGCCATGGTCAAGGATCCGGGGGAGGCAAAGAAGATTCTCTTCGGCAGCCAGTTCCTGGCTCCCGATGCCGCCGTTCTCGATCCAGTGCTTATCAAATCGCTGCCGCCAAAACTGACGGCGGCCACCGGCTTTGATGCTCTGACGCACGATATAGAGTCTTTTGTCGCCGCGACGCACTCGCCGCTTTCGGATGCGCTGGCACTCGAGTCCATGTCCTTGCTGTTCGAGCAGCTCCCACGTGCCACTGTCGCCGGTGACGACCTCGTGGCCAGGAGCGCCACGCTGGTTGCCAGCACCATGGCGGGTCTGGCCTTTACGAACGCAGGCGTCGGTATCGTCCATGCGCTCGCCCATGCCACGGGAGGCTTGTTCGGCACCCATCACGGCATGACCAACGCCGTATTCCTGCCTCACGGGATGGAGTACAACCTGGATGTCGCCGCACCAAGATACGCTTCGGCTGCTCGTTTTCTGGGTATAAGCAATTCAGCAGACGACCAGACTGCGGCGGCAGCCTTGATCGAAGCGGTCAAGAGGCTGATGTCGGAATGCGGCTTGAGCACCTGCCTGCGCGATCTCGGAGTGCCAGAGCTTTCCAATGGCGAGGTAGAAAATCTTGCCTTTATCGCCAGTACGGATCCTGCCATAATGTTCAACCCGAAGGAACCTTCGGTCGAGGAGATCGTCGCGATATACGAGAGGGCGTACTGATGCCAGTTTTTGCCAATTCAGAAGAGCTGATGCGCGTGATGACCGCCATGTGGGAGCGGATAAAGGCCGACCCGGGAATGGCGGACAAGCTTATCGGCTCCAGGCTCGTCGTTCAGTTCCGCTATCGTGATCCAGACGGGCTCATCACCATCGATTGCAGTGACGGCAAGGACATGAAGGTCATTGCCGGCCCGGGTGAGAGCAAGCCGGTTGTCGAGATGTCTATGAAGGCGGACGTGGCGCATGAATTCTGGATGGGTCGCGTCAGTGTGCCGGTGGCGATCCTGACCGGCAAAATCGTCTCCAAGGGCCCGACTCCCAAGGCGCTGGCTTTGCTGCCCGTCATCCGTCCTGCCTTTGCCATGTATCCGGAAGTCCTGAAGACCGCCGGCAAAGAAGCGCTTGTATCAGGTTGATCTGTTGCCTGGCGGCCTATGGTGGCTGTATGCCTCGGGGAAATAGTCGTCGATTGGCTGTGCGCTGAGCCTGTCGACAGCTTTGCCGAAGCCGGCATGTTCTTGCGGTCGCCTGGCGGCAACGCCAGCAACGTGGCCGTCGGGCTGGCGCGGCTGGGTGTTGCGGCGCGCCTGGTAGGCAAAATCGGCTCTGACATCCACGGGCGCTACCTGGCCGATTTTTTTGCTGCCGAAGGCGTAGATATCCAATTCGTATGCCTGGATCCGAATTGGCCAACGGCGCAATGCTACGTGCTTACAGGCAGGGACGGTGAGCATACGTTCTACAACTGGCCCCAGCCTCACGCGGCCGATATGCTGGAGACCGGCGACATCACCCCCGGGGCGCTCGAGGGCGCCGATCTCGTTCATGCCACCGGCATCTCGCTTATCCTGGACCCGAGGCGCACGGCGGTTCTTGCCACCATGGAGTCTGCCAGGCAACGCGGCCTGGTGGTCTGCTTCGATGCCTGCTTTCCCAGCGGCAAGAGCAGCCAGGCGCGCCAGCCGGTGGAAACGGCGATGGCGCTTGCACACATCCTCAAAGTAAACGAGCGGGAGCTGGCGCTCTGGTCGGGAGCGCCCCCCGGCACACCGGTTGACGAGATGACCGATCTCATTTTCGAGAAGTACAGGCCCGTGGCTCTGGCGGTGACGCTTGCCGAAAAGGGCTCCATCATACGGACAGCAACCGCTGTGGTAGCGTGCCAGGCCTTTCCCGTCGCGGCCGTAAACGGTGTCGGGGCCGGCGACGCGTTTGCCGCGGGACTGCTGAAGGCGCTGCGCACGGCTGTCGGGGGCGACCTCAGTCCCCGGGCACTTGCCCGCCTCGGACCCGACGACTGGCGGCGGGCCGGCACCTATGCCAACGCGGTTGGCGCCCTTGCCTGCCGGACGCTGAGCGCCTCGGCCGGTTTACCTCACGAGGCCGAAGTGGCAGCTCTAATGGGGTGAACACCACTGTCGACACCGCGGCGGGAACAATTCACCCGGTTGAGGCTTTTCTCACCGGTTGTTTTCCCCTACACTGGCATGGTGGACGCGCCCGGAGGAAACTCCTTGCTCGATAACATTCACGGGCTGGTCAATCTCGTTTCCAACCTGACGGTACTGCTGCTGGTTGTCGGTGGACTGGCAGCCATCGTGGTCTTTCTCAGGGTCTTTCGCTCGGATTTCGATCAGCTGGACTGAACGCAG
>DATNRD010000262.1:0-4906 GCA_036703665.1 Candidatus Obscuribacterales bacterium | reverse complement strand
CCGATCAAACCCGCCAGCGGCTCATCAACCAGTTCGTCGAGCAGCTCGAGGATACCCGCAAATAACTATGAGAACAGAGCTTGCCAAAATAGCAGCCCAGTATGCAGAAGCGCTGACCGATCTTGCTGTCACCGCCGGTGGTGACACCTCCGAGCGCGTGCTCTCGGATCTGGAGGCAATAAACGCCGTGGTTTCATCCACACCTGACTTCAACACCGTTCTGTCCCACCCGTCGGTTTCCAGTGCCGAAAAAAAGCAGCTGCTTGTGAGCACATTCGAAAACGTGGTCGATGATCTCACACTGCGCTTCCTGCAGGTGCTGGCCGACAGGCGGCGCGTGAACCTTCTGCCTTACGTCGAAAGCTCTTATCGGCAGCTGCTCAATGCTCGCAAGAACATCGCCGTAGCCAGCCTCACCTCCGCCGACAAGCTGCCTGAAGCAGCCATCGAGGAGATCAGAACGCGCCTGACGCAGAGACTCGGCAAAAAGGTCGAGCTGGCCGTCAAGGTCGATCCGACTCTTATCGGCGGCGTCGTTCTGCGCGTAGGCGACGAGGTCATCGACGGCAGCCTCAAGGGCAGGCTGGAAGCCCTGGAGGCAAGCCTTCTCTCCGTCTAATTTTCCCGGTCACGAGATCACAGAGGTTCAAAGACAAATGGCAATCAAACCTGACGAGATTACTTCGGTTTTGAAGGCGCAGATCGACAAGTACCGTGCCCAGCTCAACGTAACCAACGTAGGCAGCGTGCTGCAGGTGGGCGACGGCATCGCCCGCATCTACGGCATGGAAAAGGCCATGGCCGGCGAGCTGGTCGAGTTCGAGGACGGGCACGGCACCATGGGCATGGTCCTGAACCTCGAGGAAGACAACGTTGGCGTGGTCATCTTGAGCGAAGGACGGGAAATTGCCGAAGGCATGACTGTGAAAACCACCGGTCGCATCTCGTCTACACCGGTGGGGGAGGCGCTTCTGGGCCGCGTCGTCAATCCAATCGGGCAGCCGCTGGATGGCAAGGGACCAATCAACGCCACCGAGTTCAAGCCGATCGAGGTGAAGGCACCCGGTATCGTCAGCCGCCAATCGGTGTGCGAGCCGCTTATGACAGGCATCTCAGCCATCGACGCCATGATTCCGATCGGGCGCGGGCAGCGCGAGCTCATCATCGGAGACCGCCAGACGGGCAAGACTGCCATCGCCATCGATACCATCATCAACCAGAAGAACCAGCCCAACCGGCCCGTTTGCATCTACGTAGCTATCGGGCAGAAAGACAGCAACGTCGGGCGCATCATAAAGACACTGGAAGACCACGGCTGCATGGAGTACACGGTAATCGTCAACGCTCCGGCTACAGCCGCCCCCGCCTTGCAGTTCCTTGCTCCCTACACCGGTGCGGCCATAGGCGAGTACTTCATGTGGCAGGGCAAGCACGCCCTCTGCATCTACGACGACCTTTCCAAGCACGCTCAGGCTTACCGGGCCATGAGCCTGCTCTTGCGCCGCCCGCCCGGGCGCGAGGCCTACCCGGGAGACGTCTTCTACCTGCACAGCCGGCTTCTCGAGCGCGCCGCCAAACTGAACGACAAACTCGGAGGCGGGTCGCTGACGGCCTTACCCATCATCGAGACACAAGCCGGTGATGTGTCTGCTTACATCCCGACCAATGTCATCTCGATTACCGACGGGCAGATTTTCCTGGAGACAGACCTCTTTTACGCGGGCGTCCGCCCGGCCATCAACGCCGGCATCTCGGTAAGCCGCGTGGGCGGAGCCGCTCAGACCAAAGCCATGAAGCTGGTGGCCGGCAAGCTGCGCCTGGACCTGGCTCAGTTCCGTGAGCTCGAGGCCTTTGCCCAGTTCGCCTCCGACCTTGACAAAGCCACCCAGGACCAGATTCGTCGCGGGCAGAAGCTGACCGAGGTCTTGAAGCAGCCGCAGTATCAGCCGCTCAGCCTGGCCCAGCAAGTGTCGATCATCTATGCTGCCAACCGGGGGGTGCTGGACGACGTCGACAACAAAGACATCCAGAAGTTCAAGGGCGAGTGGTTCAAGTACCTCTCGGCTCAGGCAAAAGAAATCGAAGAGAAGCTGAACACCGGTGACAAGCCTTCAGCCGACGACGAGAAGGCTCTTCACGAGCAGCTGGTCAAGTTCAAAGACAACTTCTTCAAACCCTGATCCCACCTCGAGCTGAAATAAGGCAATGGCAAATCTCAAGGCAATCCGCCGGCGAATAAAGAGTGTCCAGGCAACGCAGAAGATCACGCGAGCGATGCGCCTGGTTGCTGCCGCCAAGGTGCGGCGCGCGCAGATGCGCGTGCTGGCGGCGCGTCCTTTCACACAGCGGGTCGTAAAGCTGCTTCGCGAGGTGGTGCGCGAATCCGCGCCGATCGACCTGCAGGAGCTACCGCTGCTGCACACCCGTCCCGTTAAGAAAGTCGGTATCATCGTGCTGGCTTCCGACCGCGGGCTATGCGGCTCTTACAACACGAACGTCTTCCGTGCCGCGCTCGAGCGCATGCAGGAGCTTCAAAAGCAAGGCAAGGAAGTTGCCCTGATCCTGGTCGGCTTGAAAGCGGTGGCGTTTTTCCGCCAGGTGAAGGTCGAGAAGCTCAAGACCTACACGCTCCTGCCGGCCATCCCAACCGTCGAGGAGGCCAAGCTCATTGCCGACCAGGCAGCCGAAATGTACGTGAACGGGACCGTAGACGCCGTCGAGCTTATCGGCACCGACTTCATCTCCATGCTCAGGTCACAGGTAGTAAACACAAAGTTCCTGCCGGTGGAACTGCCTGCTGCCGAAGAACACGTGGCGCTGCAGCCGATCCGCCTGTTCGAGCCCAGCCTGGTCGAGGTGCTGGAGCGCGAGCTGCTGCCCAAGTACATCGAGAACGTGGTGTTTCAGGCGCTCCTGGAAGCATCCGCCTCCGAGCTGGCAGCCCGCATGAACGCCATGACCAACGCCTCCAACAACGCCAGGGACCTGATCTTGAGCCTGACCATGGTCTACAACAAGGCGCGCCAGGCCAGCATCACCCAGGAGCTTCTCGAGATCGTCGGCGGCGCCGAAGCACTCAAAGGCTGAGACCGAGCCGAGGGCACCGGCCGCAGCACCACAGCTGTCGCTGTGCCCTGGTAGCGCCGGCTTCCTGCCTCGAAGGAAGAAGAGTAACCAGGGACATATGTCCATGAGCGAATCCCATTTGGGCAGCCCGTGCCAGGCGGCGCCCTGCCTCGACTATAATCTGTCCATGCCGGACCGACTCAACCTACATGATGAGGGCGAATACGAGGATGCAGAGATGGCTGCCGCCATGGCGGCTGTTTATGCCTACATGAAAGCCGAGGCCGCCCAGCGTGCGGCAGCCGAGCCGGCGGCGACCATGAGGCCCTGGCTTGCCGCTTCTTTAATCGAAGGGGTGAGCCAGGGGCGAGCTAGAATCGTCACCCCACCCACCTGCCCGGCAGGGGCCAGCCTCTGGCTGGCGCGCGCCCGGCAGTGTTTTTTGAGCCTGTGTCTGGCAGGCTGCCTGGCAGTGCCGTCAGCGCCGCAGGCTCTCGCACAGGAAGCCCAGCAGGCAGCCCCGCTCCCGGCCAGCCAGCCTGCTGCCCGACAATCATACGACTCGCTGGAATCAGGCAAACCAACGCTCATTCGAGTCGGACTGCTTACAAACGCAGCCAGCCTGGAGCTTGCAGTACCGGACGGCGCCCAGATATGCGACCGGGCCACCGGCGCGCTGGTTGCATCGCTGCCGGTTCACGGTCACTGGACGGTCATCGCCCAGGCAGGACAACTGGCCTTTTCCTCGGCTGCCAGAGAGCCGGCAGCGCAGCTTTTCCTGGAGCCTGATCAAGTAAGGAGAGTAGCCTTTCGAGCGCCCGTTTCGCCGGCGGCCAATGCCTTCGCCCTGCCGACAGCCCCGCCGGATGAGCGGCTCGAGCCAGGCATGCCCGCCGGGCTGGACGGCTACGTCGTGGTGCCGCCGCAACCGGAAGGCATAGTCGGCGTCAAAGGCAGGCTCTATCGGGGCATCGTTTGGGTGAGAACCAGCCAGGCGGCAGCCGGCAAGGTCAGCGCCATCAACATACTGGATCTGGAGGACTACTTGCTTTCGGTGGTGCCGGCCGAGATGCCGAGCAGCTGGCCGATGGAGGCGCTCAAGGCCCAGGCGATCGTGGCGCGCTCCTACGCCATAGCCAATATGGGCAAGAACGACGCCCAGGGATTCGATGTAAAAGCGTCACAGGAAGATCAAGTCTATCCCGGTATCGCCAGCGAAACCGAGGCCACCAATGAGGCTGTGGCCGCCACCGACGGCATTGTGGTCAAGCATCAGGGCCGGCCGGCCGCCACGTTTTTCCACAGCACCAGCGGCGGTTTCACTGAGCTGGCCGAGTTCGTCTGGGGCACTCAGGCACCGTACTTGAAGTCCGTGCCGGATTACGACGATGCCTCACCGCATTTCGTCTGGTCACGCTCCTTCAGCCCGGCCGACCTCGAGACGAAGCTGTCGCAATCCGGACGCAATGTCGGGCAGGTCCTGGGCATCTTCATTTTGTCTCGCGCACCCTCCGGACGGGCCCGCCAGCTTCTGGTCGCAGGTACCGAGCAGACGGCCTTTCTGACCGGCGACGACGTAAGACGCCTGCTCAAGCTGCCCAGCACGAATTTTAATATAGGCTTGGCTCCGGACGCTTATGTTCTCAACGGTCGCGGCTTCGGACACGGACTGGGAATGTCCCAGTGGGGTGCCAGGGCCCTGGCGGAACGCGGCTATAATGCAGCTCAGATCCTTACGTATTACTATAGGGATGTGTCGCTGGATTATCTTTAACCTTCAGGCAGAGGCGCAACCCGGAAAGCTGGATAGTACAACCGGGACGGTACGACATTGCCGGTT
>DATNRD010000261.1:0-6152 GCA_036703665.1 Candidatus Obscuribacterales bacterium | reverse complement strand
CCGCCCCTGCCTGGGCGCATTCCCATGCGCCGCTACCACCACCCACAGAGATCTAGCGCTTTTGGGTTCGGGACGGCATCATGATGCCGGCGCTCCAGCAAAAACCGGATCATTCGGCACTCCGTGCGCTTGAACGACGGCCGATTTTGCAATGCCGGCTACTGCCGTGCGGTGCCGGGTACGTAGGTCTTGCGCCGGAAGACGTCCGTCTTGAGCGAGCTGACCCTGTCCAGGAATAAGATGCCGTCCAGGTGGTCGCTCTCATGCAGAATCACTCTTGCTTCGAAGTCGGCTGCCTCTAGCTGGATTTGACCGCCATCCGGGAGCAGCGCGCGCACGCTTATGACTTGCGCTCTTTTCACGTTGGCAGTCAGGTGCGGCAGGCTCAGGCAGCCTTCGCGTCCCATGACCTCTCCTTCCTGCCGCTCGATCACCGGGTTGATGAGAACCTGCCTGCCATGGCGCGACTGGACCTTGGGATTGCGCGAGGCGTCGACAACAATAATCCGCTTGAGCACGCCTACCTGCGGAGCGGCTATGCCCACGCATCCGGGGGCATTTTCCATCGTTTCCGTGAGGTCTGCGATAAAGGAGAGGATCTCCTCCGTAATCTCCTCCACCGGTGCACAGACGGCCTTGAGCAGCGGATTGGGGTAGACGAGTATAGGCAGGACAGCCATTGCTAGAGCTCGTAGACTTCCAGGTCACGGACGGATACATCGACGCCAAGCCGGCGGGCTTCCTCCGTAAGCGCCGATTCCAGGGTTGAGGTCGAGAGATCCGCCGGGACTGATACCTCGAGCAGCATGACGAAGACATGTTCAGGACCTTCTCCGGTCGATTTGGTCTCGACATCGGTTATGTTCACGCCCAGGTCGGCCAGCCTTCTGGTGATACCCGCGACGATGCCGGGCCGGTCGGCGCCGTAAACCGAGATCATGTGCATCGTGCCCGCGGAGGGCGCCTCCGCCATCTCGTCGGCGGAGAGCTCGCGCACTCGCAGGGTCAGCCCGAGCTTCTGCTCGATGGCCGAGAGGCTGCGCTCGAGCTCATTAACGGACTGTCCTTCGGGCAGCTCGACCATGAGGATAATGGCAAACTCTCCCCGCAAAAGCGTCATGCTGGAATCCAGAAGGTTGCATCCCAGCCTGTAGAGCAGCTCGGAAACCTCCGCGACAATCCCCACTCTGTCGCGCCCTACGGCTGCAAGGACAACGGTTGTCGACACTCTGCCTGCCTCCTTCGGGCGGTCATTCCTCGGGCGGACTGAAGTCCAGTTCAGCGGATCTGCCGAGCACAAAGTTTGCCGCCAACCACCTCTCGATGCGCTCGCGCACCCGTCTTGCTCGAAACTCCTCCCAGCGCGCAAGCTCCTCCGGCGCCCGGGCCAGTACTTTCTTGAGCGCCGGCAGCACATTGGGAGCCTCCAGCGCCACCGGCATAAGCCGGCAAAGCTCGGGATCCGTGACAGTTTCGGCAAAGAGACTGATGTCCTCGCGCAGTTCGGTTGGTTGCGGTTTGGGGATATACAGGTAGCGCTCCCGGTTCATCTCGATCTCATCGGTGAGCTCGTCAAGATCAATTAGCCCTTGCTGCACCAACTCGACGTCACCGGTCTGCTTGTCCAGATAATAGGCGTTGTCCGGCGACTCGTCCTGCCAGGCGAAGATGAGGTAATCCATGTCTATGCGCCGCTCGAACACAGCTTCTCCGGACCCACCCGTGGCGCCCCGCACCGGCCACGAGCCCTTATCTACCGCAACTGCCGGTTTGCTGTAAACCCCGGATACCCGCCGGTTGGCCAGCGGCGCGCGCCGTGTGGCTGAAGGTGAAGAAGCCGCCGAATTTAAGATAAAACCTGCCAGTTCGGGCTTGCCAAGAATCGACAACCGCTCGCCTCATGCCGATAATTAGGTTAAGTTAAAGAGGTCGCATCATGAGTCCCCTTCGGCAGGTTGAAGCACCCGGTCCGACGGACCTCGACGGGCTCGAGACTCTTCTTGATCTCGTGTTCCCCAGTGCGGTCGCCGGGCCGGTCCCACCCTCGCTGGAAGTGCGCGAGCGTGCCAGCCAGCCCGATCGCAGCGCAGACACGCTCGATGAGCTGCGCCTCAGGCTCGACTTTGCCTGCGCCGAGCTGCGCGACACCAAGCAACGACTGCAGGCAGCCAACTATCGGCTCGGCTATCTCGAAGCGCTGCTATGTTCAAAGGAGGCCGAGCTGAACAGCCTCAACGTCAGCTTGCGCCGTTCATGGTGGACCAGCATTGCCAGACTGCTGCGCCATCGGCAGAAGTGAGTAAGGCTCAGGGCCGCCTGCGCCGTGGGTCCCGCTTGCGGCGTTCCCAACCAACGGCTCCAGTGCCTGTGGGGACGGCGCAAGCGCCTGCACTACGGGAGCTGTGACTAGCTGGGTCGTCCCCAGACTGATTGCAGTTCGAGCATCTGCTTTTTCAAGGCGCTCTTTTCTTTCTTGTCGGCGCACGAATTGGACTGCCAGTAGAGCTGCCACCAGCGCTCGTGAGCGCGTTTCTTACCGCGTGTGGCCTCTTCCACGCATATTTCGTAAAGTCGCTCCATGAGCGATACGGCTTCCGATTCTTCATCGGTGACCGGCTGTTCGTCCGGAAAATCGGCAGGGTTTATCTGCTGCCGGCCTTCGGCGAAGCACCAGCGCATGGCTGTAACAGCCTCCGGCCTCAGGCGAGCGAGGTCGGCGCTGTAGCTGTCATCGCGGCGCCTTGCCTGGTTGGGGAAAAACTCCACCCTGCCGTACTCGGGCCATTCCTGTCCGGGCTCGACCGGCACCTGGCCGTCCGGCCCGTAGACGACGAAATATCCCGGGAAGGATCTAAGGAGCAGGTCATACAGCTTATCGCGCACCTGGCTCCATGCTCTGACGGAAAGCCCCTGTGTTCCGTACGCACCCCCGTCCCTGGCCGTTTGCTCGGCGGCATCGACCGTTCTCAGAGCGCTGCAGAGCTTGTAGAGAACAGGCTTTTCCGCCTTCATCTCGAGCAGGCGGCAGTAATCGTATGCATCATCCAGCGCCATGAAGTTGCGGCGTTCCTGGGTAGCCAAGGTGAGCACCTCAAAGGGCGTTTACTATATACCCAGTGGCAGGCTGCTTCTGGCGTAACCGTCCTTTCTGGGTTGGTGTCTGCAGCTAAACCGATATCGGATAAAGCGCCAATTTATAGGCTCTCGGGTAGTCATTTATATCGAATCTTAGCGGCAAGGGCATTCGTGCCCGTGATTAAGTAGGAATACAAGCGGCTCCTTCAAGGGACGCGCAGCCATCTGCCTGCTCCACCCCCCTTTAAACTTCCTTAGTACGCGCCAGACGGCATGGCGCACGGAGCGGCGGGCGAATCTACCGCTATTGACATGGCACTTACGCCGGTTGAAGGAGTCCTGACATGGCGATCCAGACACATCTCAGCGATACGGTTACCCTCAGACTGTCTGCTGAACCCCTGGCCGAGTGGCAGAGCATGCCGGCCCGGCAACTGATCGGCATCTGGTTGACGAAGATGGTGGCGGCCCTCGGAACCGCATTCAAAGGCTCCACCGGACCCGAAGAAAGACCACGCCCTGTACCCTCGCAGACGGGCTCTCAGCTAGGACGCCTGCGAGCTATGCGCAGCCAGTTCGAGCGCGGGCAGAGCGAGTCCGACCAGGGCAGCGAGATTGCCGAGGATGGGGATCTTGCCGATCAGCCCGCTGGCAGTGAGTTGAGCCGCCGGTTCAAGAGCAAGCTCGATCGCCAGCGCGTTTGTGTCTTCCGCACGGCTCTCCTCAAACAGAAGAAGCAGCCGGAAAGACGCGATTGACGGACGGCTTCGGGATTCGGTCGCTATTGCAGCCTGGAGATCTCGTCGATGCGCCTGTAGCGGTCGCGGATAGCGTCAGCGGCTTGCTGGGCCATGCCGCTGCCCAGCTCGTCGCCTGGCGGATCGTATACGTCTTCCCTTGAGAACTTATCACCGAACCAGCGTGCCGGGTTGTACCAGGCCCTTTCCTCCAGGACGTCTATGTCGGCCAAATGCTCGCGCCCGCCGGAGTCGGTGGTGACGTTGATTTCTATATCCGGTAGGTCGGGATTGTTGGCTCGTCGCTCCTCGTTCAGCCTGTCCATCTCACGGGCTACGGCCAGCCTGTCTTCCATGGTCATGCTGTTCAGTTCCGCGCTCAGACCGTCTTTGTCGCCGCTCTCCGCGCGGCCGATTAAATCTTCGGCTCTTTGCTCGATTTCCCTCTGATTCATAGTAAGGTTCTCCTGACCAAGACCCGATAAATCTACGGTCCCATATGCCATTTTAGGACGGCAGACCGGCAATGGTTTATACGGTTACCTGGGTTCTCTCAATTTTGCTCAGGCGGATCGTACACGTCGGTATGTGCATACTTGTCGCCGAACCAGCGGAGCGGGTTGTACCAGGCTCGCTCTTCCTTGATTTGCAGGTCCGAGAGTTCATGCGGCCCGCCGGGAAACTCGGATGGGCTCGTTGTGATCTCGATGTCGGGAAGATCTGGATCGCTGCTGCGTCGCTGTTCGTTGAGCCTGTCCATTTCGCGTGCCACCGCCAGCCTGTCTTGAGGGTCCATGCGGTTGAGCTCCAGGGTTAGGGCAAATTTGTCTCCTCCTTCCGCCAGGTCAACCAGCTCTTTGGCCTTCTGCTCAACTTGATTGCGATCCATAAGCAAAGCTATCCTCCGTCGCCCGTACAGGATCCACGGGTCGCCGGCAACTTTTAGGCAGGTCGAACGGCTAGCGGACGTAACGCTGGAAGGCCTTCTGGAACTCTTCGTTGGCGGGGTCCTGGTCATGCGCCTTGCGCAGCTCCGCCTCGCCTGCCTTGCGCTGGCCGAGGCGCTCTATGAGCAGCACTCCCAGGCGGAAGTGGGCTTCGGCGTCGCCCACGTTCAAGTCGATGGCCTTGCGGAAAGCGGCTTCGGCCTCTTTGTGCTTCTTGTACTGGCTGGTAAGCAGCCAGCCCAGAGTGGTGTGAAAATGCGAGTCGCTGGGATCCAGCTCCAGGGCCTTGCGAAACTCGGCGGCGGCCTGGTCGTAAGCCTTGTAGTGCTCGGCCAGCAGCTTGCCCAGATGGTAGTGGGGCAGGGCCGATTTGGGGTTGTCCGCAATCGCCTTTTCAAACTCGAGCTTGGCTTCATCGAAGCGTCGCAACTGCCCGGAAAGGAGAATTCCCAGCCGGTCGTGCGCCAGCCAGTATCCGGGGTCCAGCTGCAGGGCCTTGCGCAACTCGGTTTCAGCACCTGCGTAGTTCTTGTATAAACCGCTGTAGACCAGGGCAAGCCCTACGTGAGCCGGGGCGTTGCGCGGGTCGACCTCGAGCGCTTTGCGGAAGTGCTTGTCGGCTTCGTCATAGGTGTTCCTGTGAGCGACAAGCAGGTTGGCCAGCCCTACATGGGCGTCGACCAGCCTGGCGTCGTTCTCCAGCGCTTTGCGAAACTCCCTTTCTGACTCGTCCACCCTGCCGACCTGCTCTACAAGAAAGGTGGCCAGCATCTGGTGCGGCTTGCCCAGGGACGGAGCCAGCTCCACCCCCTTGCGCAGCTCCGCTTCAGCCTCCTGGTAGCGGCTCTTGTCGTGAGCCAGGACGGCACCAAGCTCACTGTGCAGCTCCCAGTTGGCGGGCTCATTCTCGATTGCCTGCCGGAGCTGCTTTTCTGCCTCCCCGTACTCTGCCTTGCGGCGATTCAAGAGCCGAGCCAGAGCCAGGCGGGCCTCCCAGTCGTCAGCGTCTGCCTGGATGGCGGACCGGAAATACTCCTCGGCCTTGTCCAGGCTGCGTCCTTGCTGTTCCAGCAGCATGCCGAGGTTGACCAGCGCCCGGACGTTGACGGGGTTCAATTCGAGGGCCTTGCGATACTCTTGCTCAGCTTGATCGACCCGGTTGAACTGCTGCTGCTGGATGTAGCCCAGCAGGTTGTGGGCCATAGAGTTGTTGGGATCGAGGCTGACGGCTATCTGCACCTGGCGGAGAGCGTCGGTCGGGCTGCCGGTATGCAGATATGCCCTGCCCAGCCTCTCGTGCGCGCGCGAGGAGTTTTTGTCGTTTATGACCGCCCGCTTGGCTGCCTCCAGGGATTCTGAAAAGCGTCCCTGCTGGTCGTAAACGTCGGAAGCA